>DASWCU010000144.1:0-6751 GCA_036389935.1 Candidatus Limnocylindria bacterium | reverse complement strand
GAAGTCCACCGCGACGTCGGCCCGAGCCTCGACGAGCGCCTCGAAACGGTCCGAGACCCGCACGTCGTCAGGGCCACGGCCGAGGAGGTCGCGGATCGTCATGCCCACGTTCGACCTCGCGATCGCGGCGACGAGCTCCAGCTCGGGGTCGTCGAGGATCGCGGCGCAGATCGTCCTGCCCATCTTGCCGGTCGCTCCGACCATGCCCACTCGGATCACGTCGTGGCCCCTCTGTTCGCGCGATACCCGAGATGGACGACGCCGGTCGGCGACTGGACGACACGCACGAGCTCCACGTCCTCCGCCCGGGCCGCGTGGTGGTCCTCGAAAAGGCGGGCGCCCTCGCCCAACAGGATCGGCACGATGTGGAGACGGAAGTCGTCGACCAGTCCGGCCTTCAGGTACTGCTGGACGACGTTCGCGCCACCACCCACTGCCACGTTCCTGTCGCCCGCGGCATGCCGGGCGTACTCGAGCGCGGCCCCGATGCCGTCCGTGACGAAGGTGAACGTGGTGCCGCCCGCCTTCACCAGCGGCTCTCTGGCGTGATGGGTCAGGACGAACACCGGATGGTGGAACGGCGGGTCGTCCCCCCACCACCCGTCGGCCATCTGATCGGTCTCCCAGGGACCCTTCCCGCCGCTGAACATCCGCCGGCCCATGACCGTCGCCCCGGTGTCGCGAAGGATCTCGTCCGCGATCTCGTTGTCCGGATTGGCCCGCTGTTCGTCGCTGACGGGGAGTCCCTGGCGCTCGCGGACGCTCGCAGCCGCGAATGCCCATTCGTGGAGTCGCTCCCCTCCCTCGCCGAGCGGGTGCTCGACGGATGGGTTCGGCCCCGCGACGAAGCCATCAAGGGAGACGGAGAGATCGAAGGTGAGCTTGCCGATCGGGCGAGTTTACGGGCGTCGCTCATGGGATGAAGCACTCCATGAGCTCGCCCACCTCGCCCAGCGATGGGAGTCGCTCGAGCAGCTCGGCCGCGCGCAGGAGCTTCGGCTCGGGCACCAGGTCCCGTCCGGCGGCCACGAGCTCCGCTCGTGCGTCCAGGCGCGGGAAGGCGAAGTCCTCGCCCTCACGGACATGCCGGCGACCATCGGTCGTCGTCAGCTCGAGCTTCGCGTACCGCTCCACGCGACCGTCCACGAAGCCGACGCGCATCCTGCTCACGAGACCGAGGAGCTCCGCGTTGTCGGGCTGGTCGTAGCGCGCGAAGTCCGTGTCCCCGCCGTCCACGATGAGCATCGCCAGCTGGAACGGGAGCGACGAGCACGCGCGCCAACGCTCGTACGGGCCGAGCGAGTGGCCCATCGCGAAGTTCTCGCGCTCCTTCGGCAGCGTGATGTCGATCCGTGCCACCTGGTCCGGTGCGAGGTGCTCCGTCCGGACGAGCTCGCGCATCAGCTCGATGGGCACGATGTTGATGCCCGTCCCGGGGTAGCGCTTCGTCGTCGTGCCGAGGATCTCGGCGCCCAACGCGCCGTCGGGCTCCCAGCTCTCCATGCCGGGCGGCACCGATCCGAAGAACGTCTCGAAGAAGCCGTACCGGCCCTCGAGGACATCCTCGCTGACGCGTCCCCCGGCCTGGGCGAGCAGCGCGCTCAGCATGCCGTTCCGTGCGACGAGGCTGTAGTAGTGGGTCCAAACCGCGCCGACCGCCAGGCCCATCGCGGACTGCGCGGCGTAGCCGATCGCGTGCGACAGCTGCTCGGGATCGAGCCGCAACAGCAGCCCGCACGCCACCGCCCCGCCGAACGGGCCGAACGGGATCGTCGGCCGGCGCGGCTGGGGGGCGTCCCAGGCGAAGGTGCCGTTGCCGAGCGTGCCGATCGCGGCGTAGCCGGCGATCACCGCGGTGAGGAGATCCGCGCCCGAGCGCGCGTCGCGCTCGGCGATCGCGAGGGCGGGCGGCTGCACGACGAGGCCGGCGTGGACGCCGACCGGGAAGATGACGTCATCGCATTCGAGCGCGCGCATCATCGACGCGTTCGCGAAGGCCGCATCGATCGGCTGCGCCCGCACGCTCGAGCCGACGATCGTCGCCGGACCGCCGCGGTCGCTGAGCGTCCGCGCGAGGCGCATCGCCTGCGCGCCGTCCTCGGTGCGGTTCCCCTTCAGGGCGAGGACCAGCTGATACGCGACGTGATCGGTCGCCTTCTCGACGACGGGCTGCGGAAGGTCCTCGAACCGAAGGGCATGGAAGCGATCCGCCAGCCGCCTGGACAGCGTGGCGCTCGCGGTCCGTAAGGTCATCGGCCCTGCCGGTCTAGGGAGCCAGGCACCCGGGAGTCAAGCGCGAACTGCGCGCGGAATCGTCGAGGCCCTCGCAAGCTCCTACTACGGAGCCGCCAGGCGAAGAAGCAGGACGGTCACGCAGCCGCGAAGCGGCGGTGTGACCACCTACTGCGGCGGCAGCGCTTTGTGGATCTGCTCGAGCCGCTCGAGCGCGCGGAGGCTCCGGCCCCGGTCCCGGCCGGCGAGCCAGAGGACGAGGGCTTCGAGCGTGACGAGCGCCATGACGCCCGTGGCGTAGCGCGCGGGATCACCGCGCCGGGCGATGAGCGCCGCGGTGTAGCTGCCCTTGAGCGCGAGGGCGAGCGTGTCGGTCACCAGGACGACCGGGATCCGGAGGGTACGCGCGCGATCCAGCGTCGCCCGGACCGTCGTGTTCTGGGTGTACGTGATCATCACGAGCGCATCGCCCGCGCCGAGCTCGAGGAGCTCCTCCGCCGCGCCGCCGATCGAGATGGCGCGGCGGCCGAAACGCTTCGCGGCGAGCGCGAAGTAGTCGGCCAGACCGCGGTATGCCGGATAGCTGAAGACGACGATGCGCTCTGCCTTGGCGAGGACGTCGACCGCCCGTCGGAGCTCCTTGGGCCGGAGCGAGCTCCGCGCCTCGTCGAGGAGATGGACGTGGAAGGCGACGAGCTCGTCGACACCGGCTTCCGGATCCGCCGCGAGCTCGTCCAGGCTCCGCGCGACCCTGACCGCCATGCTCGGGCGTCCCCGTCGTCTGAGGTCCTGCTGCAGCTCCTGCTTGAGCGCCGGGATGCCGTCGTAGCCGAGCGACTGCGCGGTGCGCACGACGGTCGCGGTGCTGACCTTCAGCGCCTTCGCGATCTCGCCGACGGCGAGGAACGCGATCTCCTCGCGATGGTCGGCGAAGTGGCGCGCGACCCGCCGTTCGGCGGGCGCGAGGTCCTCTGCCGCGGCCGTGATGCGTTCCTCCAGGGTGTGCTCGCGGCGGGCGGCCATCGGCCGGTCAGCGTAGCCGCTCGCGAACGCGGCCGGCAGCCGCGTGTGTCGCGGACGTAACTCCGGTTGCGTCAGCTGATCCGGCCGCGGACGAGAAGTTACCGGGGGTCGACCTACTATCGGGTGCCGTGCGAGCCTTCCGCTTCGCGGTCACCGTCCGGAACGCGCCGAGCGCCGAGGAATGGCGCGCGAAGGCACGGCGCATCGAGGCGCTCGGCTACGACACCCTCGTCACGCCCGATCACATCACACCGCAATTCGCCCCGATCCCCGCCCTGATGGCCGCCGCGAACGCGACGACCCGCCTGCGCGTGAGCGCCCTCGTCTTCGCGAACGACTACCGCAATCCCGTCATGTTCGCGAAGGAGATCGCGACGCTCGACGTGTTGTCCGAGGGGCGATGCGACGTCGGGCTCGGCACGGGCTGGCTGGCGAAGGACTACGAGATGCTCGGGATCGCCGTCGACCCGGCCGCCGATCGCGTGAGCCGGCTGGCCGAGGCGATCACGCTCATGAAGCGCCTCTGGACCGAGGAGCGGGTGGACCACGACGGGCGCCACTACGCGGTGAGAGGCGCGGTGGTGCTCCCCCGTCCGGTCCAGCGTCCGCACCCGCCGCTCGTCATCGGCGCGAGCGGGCCGGCGATGCTCCGCCTCGCCGGACGGCACGCGGACGTCGTCTCGATCACCGGTGCCCTTGGCCGTCCGGAGGCCGATCCGTCATGGCATGCGCTGCGCGGCGCGGCCGCCTTCGAGGCGAAGCTCGACATCGTGCACCGGGCGGCGGGCGAGCGTGCCGCGACGATCGGCGTGAACGCGGGGGTGGAGATCAAGATCACCGACGACCCCGAAGCGGCGTACGAGACCGCCGCGGCCAAGGCGAGTGTCCCAGCCGCCGACGTCGCCGCCAGCCCGCTCTATCTGTACGGGCCGCTCGCCTCTCTGCGCCGCCAGCTGCTCGAGCGGCGCGAGCGCTATGGGCTCAGCTACTACCGCGCGGGCGAGGACGAGATCGAAGAGCTCTCGCCGCTCGCGAAGGTGATGAGCGGCCTGGACGCGTAGCTCAGCCGGCGGCGGCGATCAGCGCGCCTCCCGCCGCGGTGAAGACCACGACGATCCAGGGTGGCACCTTCCACACCCCGAGCGCGCCGAACGACGCCAGCGCGAGCGCGAGGTCCACCGGCTTGAGGATCGCCGTGGTGAAGACCGGGTTGTACAGCGCCGCGAGGAGGATCCCGACCACGCCCGCGTTGATGCCGCGCAGCGTCGCCTGGACCGCGGGACGCGAGCGGAGCACGCCCCACGTCCCGAGCGCGACGAACGACAGCAGGAACGAGGGGACGAAGATGGCGACCAGCGCGATCGCCGCGCCGAGCCAGCCGTTCGGCTCCGGGCCCATCGCCGCCCCGAGGAACGCGGAGAACGTGAACAGCGGCCCCGGCATCGCCTGCGCCGCCGCGTAGCCGGCGAGGAACACATCGTTGCTCACCCACCCGTTCGGCACGACCTCCGGCTGGAGCAGCGGTAGGACGACGTTCCCGCCGCCGAAGACGAGCGCGCCCGCGCGGTAGAAGCTGTCGAACAGCGCGAGCGGCTGGCTCGGTGTGAGCTGCCGGACGATCGGAAGCGCCACGAGCAGCGCGAGGTACAGCGCCGCGGACGCGATCCAGAACGCATGACCGATCGGCACCCGCACGTGCGGGCGGTCCTCGACCCCGGTGCCGGGCAGGAGCCGCCACCCCACGATGCCGGCGACGACGATCGCGAGCACGAGCGCCGCAGGGTGGTTCAACGTGAGGACAGTGACGGCCGTGAGGATCGCGATCGTGCCGCGGGCGCGATCCCACGCGAGGTTGCGCGCCATGCTCCACACCGCGACCGCGACCGCCGCGACGGCGACCACCTTGAGCCCGTGCAGCCAGCCGGCGGCCTGGGCGCCGATGTTCTGGAGGCTGAGCGCGAAGATCGCCATGAGGATCGCGGAGGGCAGCGTGAAGCCGATCCACGCCGCGAGGCCGCCGAGGACGCCGGCCCGCAGCACACCGAGCGAGATGCCGAGCTTGCTGCTCGCCGCGCCGGGGAGGAACTGGGCGAGCGCGACGAGGTCCGCGAACGTCGCCTCGTCGACCCAGTTCCGGCGAGCGACGTACTCCGCGCGGAAGTAGCCGAGATGCGCGATCGGCCCGCCGAACGACGTCAGGCCCAGCCGCAGCGCGACGCCGAGCACCTCCAGCGCGGAGCCGCGCGGCGCTTCGCTGCGCGCGGTCTCCGGCTTCGCGACGTCCACGGCGGCCACGGGCATTCCGTTCGTCTCCCTCACTGAGATCAGGAACCGTTATCGGATACCATTATCGGCTCCAGAGCCGAGCGACCGACTGTACGCGACGGAGGTGCACAGTGGCTCAGCAGTCCGTCCTCTCCCCCGCCGAGGCCATCGCAGGTGTCAGCCGTGTGGAGGCCCGCCGGATCGGCTTCCTCAGTGACGACCACAACACGCAACAGGACGGAAGCGATCTCCCGGCGGAGGTCCTCGCCGCGTTCGAGGGCGTCGACCTCATCGTCCATCTCGGCCACATGGGCGTGCGCGACATGTTCGCGCGTGGTGTGCTCGACCGCCTGGCGACCGCGGCGCCGGTGCTCGCGGTGCGCGATCAGTCGACGGCCAAGGACGGGACGAAGCTCATCACGCCGGCCGAAGGCGAGCGCGTGAAGGGACTGACCCGGATCATCGAGGCAGGCGGTCTTGGCATCGGCGCGGTCCACAACCTCTCCATCCCGCCGGGGCCGGAGATCGTCGCGCCGCCAGGCGGTCTCCCCGAGCTTTCGGGCGTCCGCGTGCGGGAGGTCGTGCGCGAGAAGTTCGGCGGTCCGGTCGATGTCGTCGCTTACGCGAGCACGCACCGTGCCGCGGCGATCGTCGCGGACGGCGTGCTGTTCGTGAATCCGGGTAGCCCGACCTATCCGAAGGGCCCGGGCTACACGGCCGGTCAGCGGCAGCTCGGCACGGTCGGCATCCTCGAGATCGCTGACGGCATCGCCGCGTTCGAGGTCGTCGAGCTGCGTCACTTCGCGGCGGCTGAGCCGCCGGCCGAGCAGCGCGCCGCGGTTCCCGCCATGTGAGCGACCGGTACGAGCTGCGCGGCCGCGTCGCGCTGGTCGGCGCGGCCGAGAGCGAGCTCGGCAAGACGCCGCATCGCACGGTCCTTTCGCTCCAGCTCGAGGCCGCCGCCGCGGCGTTGCAGGACGCCGGCATCGCGGCGTCCGAGGTCGACGGCCTCATGACGTCGGGCTACCAGTACGCGGAGCGCCCGGCCGTTCTCGTCGCGGAGCACCTCGGTCTGTCCCCCACCTATCTGGACTCGACGAACCTCGGCGGATCGGGCTTCGTCGCCGCCGTCGAGCGCGCCGGTGCGGCGATCCGCGCGGGCCTCTGCCAGACCGTCCTGATCACCTACGGCTCGACGCAGTACTCGAGCCGCACCCGCGCGCTCAGCGGA
>DASWCU010000143.1:0-3525 GCA_036389935.1 Candidatus Limnocylindria bacterium | reverse complement strand
GTCGCCACGGGCCTCATTACCGCGGAGAGCATGGCACCCGAAGGCATTTACGGCTTCGCGGTCTCCCCCGACGGGACGAGCCTTTACGTGATCGTCGGCACGAACGAGACGCCACGAAAGTACGCGCTGCGCCGGCTCGATGCCCAGACCCTCGAGCGCAAGGCGGAGCGTGCGCTCCCGGACTACGCCGAACTCAAGATCGTCGCGGCACCGATCGCCGGGGTGACCGCGAGGCCGACGCCGACGTTGCCGGCCGCGACCGAGCCAAGCCGTACGTACTGCTCGCGCGCACGCCTCGAGTACCTCGCCGAATCCTTCTTCACGAGCTACAACGCGCACGACCTCGACGGGGTGCTCGCGCTCTTCAACTGGAACGCGCCGGCGCCGGGCGCTGGCTTCGGCAGCTACATCGACAACCCGACCATCGGCGGTCCGCACGACCTTCGCGACCAGGCAGCACTCGCCACGTACCTGCGCGATCGCTTCGCGCTCGACGACCGGTTCACCGGGCACGCGGTCCAGTACCCGCCTTCTCCCTACATCAGCGACCGGGGTAACCCAACCGCGACCTTCACCCGGTCCTTCTCCGGGCTCTCGCAGCAGGGCTTCATGCAGCTCGACTGCAACGCGGACCTCCTCGTGCATGTCCGGATGACCTCGCAGTAGCGGTGTCCTTGCCTGTGGGCGCGAAAACGCCACGTATCGCGAACGGCGTATCTCGTAGCGAACGAGCCGCGCCTTGGCTTACGGGGAGGCCTTACGCGCCGGGGAGCCCCATGGCCGCGTCGACGATGTGCCGCGCCGAGATCCCGGCCGCGTCGAGCAGCTCGGCCGGCTTCCCCGATCCCGGCATCTCGCGCACCGCGAGATGCGCGAATCCCACGAGCTCGCCGACCGCGCCGGCCTCCGCGAGCGCCGAGAGCACCGCGTCGCCGAGCCCACCCTCGGGCCAGTGGTCCTCGACAACGATGAGCCGGCCGCCCGTCGCCCGCACCGCGTCGACGAGCGCATCGGTGTCGATCGGTTTCACCGAGTAGGCGTCGATCACCCGGAGCGGGATCGTGTCCTTGAGCTCCTCCGCCGCCTTGACCGCCTCGTGCACGGTGATGCCGGCCGCGACGACCGCGACGGCATCGTCCGCCGTTCCCCCGCGGACGATCCGCGATCCGCCGACCCGGAAGCCGTCGAGCTCGTCGACGTACAGGATCGGCGTCTTCTCCCGCGTCGTCCGGATGTAGCTGATGCCCTCGCGGCCGGCCATGAGCCCGACGAGGCGCGCGGTCTGATTCGCGTCGCACGGATAGAGCACCGTGCTGCCGTGGACCGCGCGCATCATCGCGAGGTCCTCGAGCGCCATCTGCGAGGGGCCGTCCTCGCCGATCGACACGCCGGCGTGCGATCCGGAGAGCCGGATGTTCGCTCGGGAGATCGCGGCCATACGAATGAAGTCGAACGCCCGCGTGAGGAACGCCGCGAACGTGGACGCGAACGGAACGAGCCCGACGACCTGCATCCCGACCGCGGCCGCGACCATCTGCTGCTCCGCGATGAACATCTCGAAGAATCGATCGGGCGCGACGGGCTTGAAGTCCTCCGCGTGGGTCGAGTTGCTCACTTCGGCGTCCAGGACCACGACGTCCTCGCGAGCCTGGCCCAGCGCCGCGAGGGCTTCGCCGTAGGCCTTTCGCGTCGCGACCGGCTCGCGATAGGTCTTCCATTGCGGCGCGTGCGTCTCGCGACGACGCGGGGTCCACGGGTCGGGCTTCGCCGTCGCGAACGTGCGCGACGGCAGATCGCCGATCTCCGCGAGAGCCTGCTTCGCCTGCTCGGCGTTGAGCGCCTTCCCGTGCCAGCCCTCCTTGTCCTCCAGGAACGAGACACCCTTGCCCTTCACGGTCCTCGCGACGATCACCGTCGGGCGCTCGGCGCTCCGTGCCCGCGCGAATGCCGAGTCGATCGCCGCGGCATCGTGTCCGTCGATGACCAGAGGTTCACAGCCGAAGGCGGAGACCCGCGCGGCGTACGCGTCGAGGTCCCATTCCAGCTCGGTCGGGCCCCGCTGCCCGAGCCGGTTGATGTCGAAGATCGCCGTGAAGTTCGAGAGGCCCTCGTGTCCGGCGTGGTCGAGGCCCTCCCAGATCGATCCCTCCGTGAGCTCGCTGTCACCGGTGAGCGTCCAGACGTGGTAGGGCGCCGCGAGCGGACGCTTGCCGGCCAGCGCGATGCCGACGGCGATCGGGAGGCCCTGCCCGAGTGACCCGGTCGCGACGTCGATCCATGGCAGGACCGGCGTGGGATGGCCCTCGAGCCGGCTGCCCAGCTTGCGGAACGTGAGCAGCTCCTCGTCGGTGATGGCGCCCGCGGCGCGGAGGAGCGCGTAGTTGAGCGGGGACGCGTGGCCCTTGCTGAAGATCAGGTGGTCGTTGGCCGGATCGCGCGGCCGCGACCAGTCATACCGGAGGTGACCCGCGAGGAGCACGGCCGTGAGGTCGGCGGCGGAGAGCGACGAGGTCGGATGACCGGATCCGGCGGCGGTCGAGCAACGGATCGAGTCGGCGCGAAGCTGCCGCGCGATGTCCCGGTACAGCTCGAGCTTCGGCGCGGTCTCGGTCTCGGTCGCCCTCGCCATCGGCCTACCCTAGCCCTTTCGTCCCGTGCTCCGGCCCCGTGGCGGCGCTACGTGCCCGCAGCACAGGGCTTGCCGCGGACCGTCTGACACTATGTCCGCGAGCGGCGCGGCGCGCATGAGCTCCGGTCGGGCGGGCACCGGAGCGTTGGGGGTCCGGATATGGAGATCGGTATCTATGGCCTCGGGCGAATGGGCGGCAACATGGCCGTCCGGCTGGCGCGCGGCGGTCATCGCGTCGTCGCGGCGAACCGCAGCCCCGGCCCGGTCGACGAGGCGGTCGCGGCCGGCGCGATCGGGGCGTACTCGATCGAGGAGCTCGTCGCGAAGCTCGGCGCGCCGCGGGTCCTGTGGTCGATGGTCCCGGCGGGCGCGCCGACCGACGAAGCGCTCGAGGGCTTCGCGGCCCACGCGAGCCCGGGTGACGTATTCGTCGACGGCGGGAACTCGAACTTCCGCGATTCGATGCGGCGCGCCGAACGCTACGGCGCGCGCGGCTTCCGGTACCTCGACATCGGCGTCTCCGGTGGGATCTGGGGCCTCAAGATCGGCTACTGCATGATGGTCGGGGGTCCGGCCGACGCCGTCGAGATCGTCCGGCCGCTGCTCGACACGCTCGCGCCGCCGAACGGTTGGGCGCACTTCGGCAAGAGCGGCGCCGGCCACTTCACGAAGATGGTCCACAACGGCATCGAGTACGGGATGATGCAGGCGTACGGCGAGGGGTTCGAGCTCATCCACGCGAGCGAGTTCGACATCGACCTCAAGGCCGTCGCCCGGGTCTGGAACAACGGCAGCGTGGTCCGTTCGTGGCTGCTCGAGCTCGCCGAGCGCGCGTTCGAGGCCGAGGGCAACGAGCTCGAGCGGATCAAGGGCTACGTCGAGGACTCCGGCGAGGG
>DASWCU010000142.1:0-15203 GCA_036389935.1 Candidatus Limnocylindria bacterium | reverse complement strand
AGCGGCCCGGTCGGGACGCCGATCACCATCGAGGTGCGCGGCATCGGCTGGCAGTCCTATCAGAACAGCTTCCAGCTCGCGTACGACAACGCGTACACCGGATGGGTCTCGTCGATCACGACCGATGGCTACGCGAAGGTCGTGATCCCGGCGACGGGGCAGCCGGGAACGCACTACATCACGCTCGGCCACAGCGAATTCGGGGCGCCCTACCTCAACCCGCAGCAGCAGCCGGTCGTCGCGTCGCGGCCATTCCCGCACATCGCCTTCACCGTGACCGACGGTCAGGCGGTGGTACCGTCCGCGACCGCGCCACAGGCGGCGCAGCAGGGGTTCGTCACGATCGCGGCGAAGCCGGTGGACGCGGGCATCTGGACCTCGCCCGGTGGAGCGATCGTCGGAACTCCGGCGACCCTCAACGCGCGGGGCCTCGTCCCCAACGGCGACGTCGAGATCGCGTGGACGACCATGGTCGGGAACCGTTCGGTGACCGGATTCGAGGAGCGTACGAAGACGCTCGGGAAGACGAAGACAGACGCGAGCGGCGCTTTCGCCTGGGCCTTCAACGTGCCGGACGACCTCGGTGGCAGGCACACGATCAGCGCGAAGATCGGGGACGAGGTCGTCGCCAAGACGACCCTCTACATCCAGGCGAACGCCTTCCCCCTGTCGGTCACCCAGGGACCGTCGGGCACGAAGACGTCGGTCCACCTCAAGGGTGTCGGCTGGACCGAGACCGAGCAAATCTACCACCTCGTGTACGACAACTCGTTCGCCGGCTACTCGTGCGCGTTCCAGAGCTCCGGCGACATCGAGATCTTCCTCACCGTGTCGGGTGAGCCGGGATGGCACTACATCGACATGTACCCCGGCATCTACCAGGGCACGGAGGCGCGGCCGGCGAACTACAAGATGCCGCAGCTCACCGCAGCGGCGGACCACCCCGGCGAGCCGATGCCGATCTTCCACTGGGCATTCCTCGTCACCGGAAACTGACAACCTCCTTTTGCGATGGCGCGCCGCTCACGCACGCCAAGATGGGCGGCGCGCCGTCACGTCCGGGCCTCGATAGGGGACGGCGCCCGACGCGGACGCCTTGATGGACGAGGGCGGAACGGCACCCCGACCCGGGCCGAACGGCCCTAGCCGACCGGCGGTCCCTCGGACATCGTTCGGACACAAATGAACGGGCCGCACGAGCCGCCGTTCGTTCTCGTCGCGCATGACGACGCCGCGCGACTCGACGCGTTCCGCACCGCCCTCCGTCTCGCCGGCGCGCAGGTCGCGTCCTGCAAGACGGTGCGGGTCGCGCTGGAGGCGGTGACCTTCCATCTGCCCACGGTCCTCGTCGTCGATGTCGGCATGGAGGACGGGAAAGGCTGGGAGGTCGTCCACGCCGCCGCGCGCGCCGGTCATCTCCCGCTCATCGTGCTGGACCCTGCCGCCGATCCGGCGACCCGGCCCGCGGCGTTCGCGGCCGGCGCGGATGAGGTCGTTCCGCTTCCCACGGACCCGGGCGAGCTCGCGACGCGCGTCATCGCCCTCGCCGGCCGCTCCCGCCGGTCCGCGGCACCGGCCCCCGTGTACCGTCACCGCGGCCTGGTGCTCGACGTCGCCGCGCACGCCACACGGCTCCACGGGAGTCCGATCGCCCTGACGCCGCAGCAGTTCGCGATCCTCCGCGCGCTCCTCGAGGCGAACGGCGCCACGCTTGCGCGCACCCGGCTGCTCGCGCTCATCGAAGCGCTCGACGACGAGCCGCCGTCCGAACGCGCCATCGACCTGCACGTGACCCGCCTGCGCAGGCGGCTCGGCGACGACGCGAAGGAGCCGCGGTTCATCCAGGCCGTGTACGGCGTCGGCTACCGGCTCGCGACGGAGACGACCGTGCCGCAGACGCTCGGCGACCTGGCCGAGGACGTCCTCACGGCGCTCCCCGGCCCGCTGCTCGTGATCGACCAGGAGCTGCGCATCCGCTTCGCGAACGACGCCGCAGCGCGCTTCCTCGCGATCGGGCGCGGCGAGCTCGTCGGGCGACGATGCGGCGACGTCCTGGACTGCCGCGACGGCTGCGGCGCGACGCTGGCGGGGCCCCGCTGCCTCGCGCGCGCGGTGGGCAGCGGCGAGACCACGCTGCACGACGTCCCGATCCGCGTCCGCGTCGGCGAGGACCGGCTCGACGTCAGCTACACGATCGCGGGAGTCGGCGGCGATGGGCTGCTCGCGATCCAGATCCGTCCGCGCTGACCCGCGCGGACATCACCTAGACACGATCTCCCCCTAGCGTCGCCACCATGCAGGTGGCCAAGCGCGCAGCGGCGGCGCCGGTCGTGAGGACGCTCAGCGAAGCGGACGCGTCGCGTCTCGCGGCGCTGTCGAGCGCGCTCGGGGCCGAGACCGCCGCCGACTGGGCCCTCCGACTTCGCCGCGAGGGATCGGTCGTCGTCGGCGCCTTCCTCGACGACGCGCTCGTTGGCTACGCGGCCGGCGACGTACGGCGCTCGTTCGGCCTCGACGGGACGGCCGGTTGGGTCGACGCGTTCGGAGTGGATCTCGCGTACCGGGGGCACGGCTTCGGCCGGACGCTCGCGGCGAGCCTGCTCGCAAGGCTTCGCGAGGTCGGGGCGACCCACGTCTACACCGTCGTGCCCGTGCACGACCGCGCGATGGAGCCGTTCTTCCGCGAGCTCGGGTTCCGCGACGAGCCGCTCGCATGCCTGGGGAGGATCTTGTGACGCTCCTGGAGATCGCGCCGATCGATGCGGTCGACGCGTATCGCGAGATCGTCGAGGACCGGACGTTCCCGACCGTGCGCGAGTGGCGCGCGAGGACCGGAGGCAAGGTCACCGGGTGCTTCCCCGTGTACGCGCCGGTGGAGCTCCCATACGCGGCGGGCATGCTCCCCGTCGGTCTCTTCGGCGGCGGCAACCAGATCGAGATGGCGCACGCGGACTCGCGCTTCCAGTCCTTCATCTGCTCGGTGGTGAAGAGCACGCTGGAGCTCGCGTTCACCGACAAGCTGGAGCCCTTCGACGCGCTCATGTTCGAGTCGATCTGCGATCCGGCACGGAACCTCGCGAGCGTGATGGCGCGGAACTTCCCCGGGCGGCACGTCACGTACCTCCACCTGCCTCAGAACATGACCTCGGCCGCGGCGCTGGATTACCTCACGACCGAGTACCGCCGGGTCGCGGCGGAGCTCGGCGCGGTGAGCGGACGCGCCGTGGACGACGACGCGCTCCGCCTCGCGCTCTCCGCGTACAACGCCCTGCGCGCCCGCCTGCGCGAGCTCTACCAGCTTCGAGCGGCCGCGCCGGCCAAGATCGCGACCGCCGAGCTGTACACCCTCGCGCGCCTCGCGACGCTCATGGATCCCGCGGACGCGGAGCCGCTCCTCGCCGAGAGCCTTCGGGCGGCGCGCGACCGCGATGCGCGGCCGAAGGACCGCATTCGGGTGGTCGTCGTGGGCTCGTTCTGCGAGCAGCCGCCGCTCGAGCTCATCGCCGCGATCGAGGAGTCCGGCTGCTACGTGTTGGATGACGACTTCCTGCTGGGCTGGCGCCTCTTTAACCGCGACGTCCCCATCGACGGCGACCCGTTCCGCGAGCTCGCGCGCGCCTATCTCGACGGCAGCGTGCACGCGAGCACGAAGCACGACCTGCGGCGGCCGCGGGCCGCCTCGCTCATCGCGAGCGCCCGCGAGCACCGCGCCACGGCGGTCATCTTCCTCGGCGCGAAGTTCTGCGAGCCCGGGCTCTTCGACTACGCGCTCTATCGGAGAGCGCTCGAGCAGGAAGGCATCCCACATCTCTTCCTCGAGTTCGAAGAGAAGATGTGGATGTACGACAAGATCCGAACGGAGGTCGAGACCTTCGTGGAATCGATGTTGTTCACATGACCACCGAAACGAAGGCGATCCGGTACCAGGGTCACGTGCACGAGCTGCAGAAGCAGCTGATGAACGACTACTACGCCAAGCTGACGGCGATCGCGAAAGGCGAGTCGTCCACGAAGAACGCCCACCTGCTCATCGCCGGCAACCCGGTCGAGCTCGTCCGCGCGTTCGACATGATCCCTGTGTTCCCCGAGGTCAACGTTCTCCAGCTGGCGGTGCGCAAGCAGTCGCTGCCGCTTATCCAGAAGGCCGAAGAGCTCGGGTACGCGGTCGACAACTGCGCGTACGTGAAGGCCGACGTCGGCCTCTACCTGTCGGGCTACGAGGCGCCGTACGGCACGATCCCCAAGGCCGACCTGCTCCTCTGCAACTACGTCGGGTGCAACGTCTACCTCAACTGGTTCGAGCATCTGGCGGAGCTCACCGGCGCCCCGGCCGTGAATATCGACATCCCGTTCGTGCGCTCCGCCGACGGCGAGCCGTCTCCGGGGGACGTGGAGTACGTGGTGAAGCAGCTCGAGGAGCTCATCGTCCAGCTCGAGCGGATCACCGGCACGAGCCTCGATTACCGGAAGCTTCAGCGCACCGTGGAGAACTCCGCGCTCGTCGGCGAGATGTGGGCCGAGATCAAGGACCTCACGAAGCGGCGCCCCGCACCGTACGACGCGTACTTCGATTCAGTGACGATGATGGCCGTCCTCTACTGCCTCCGCGGCACCGACGAGGCGGTCAGGTTCTTCGAGGTCGCTCGCGCCGAGCTCGCCGAGAAGGCCGCCAAGGGCGAAAGTCCGCTTCCGGACGAGCGCTTCCGGATCGTCATCGAAGGCCCGCCGCCGTGGCCGTTCCTGCGCATCTTCCGCGACATGTTCTCGCGCTGGGGCGCGGTCGCGGTGGCCTCGACGTACTCGACGGTGGGCGGGATCTGGGAATTCGGGTTCCGCCACGATCCGCAGCGGCCGCTCGAGTCGATCGCGCGGCACATGCTCCAGTACAACCTCTGCAACCGGACCTTCCTGCAGCGGTACGACCAGATGGACCGTTACGTCCGTGAGTGGGACGCGGATGCCGTCGTGATCCACTCGGTGAAGAGCTGCCGGCTCTTCTCGGCCGGCCAGGGCGACATGCGCGAGTACTTCGTCCGCGAACGCGAGGTCCCCACCCTCCTCATCGAGTCGGACCTCGAGGATCCGCGCTACTTCTCGCAGGCGCAGCTGCGCAACCGGATCGATGCGTTCTTCGAGGCGCTGACGCAGCGACGGGTAACGGCCGCGGCGGCGGGGAGCGCGGCATGAGGTACGCGGTGGGCGTCGACGTCGGGTCCACCCAGACGAAGGCCGTCCTCGTGGACGAGCGCGGTGCGATCGCGGCGCGATCCCTCATCGACACCGGCGCGTATCTCGTCCGGGCCGCTGAACGCGCTTTCGACAAGGTCCTCGCGGAGGCGGGGGCGGCGCGCGATGACGTCGGCTACGCGATCGGGACGGGCTACGGGCGGTTCAAGGTCGAGTTCGGCGACGACCAGGTGACCGAGATCAGCTGCCATGCCAAGGGCGCGTGGTTCCTCTTCCCGAAGACGCGAACGGTCATCGACATCGGCGGGCAGGACACGAAGGCGATCAAGGTCAGCGACCGTGGTGAGGTGCTCGACTTCGCGATGAACGACAAGTGCGCCGCCGGGAGCGGCCGGTTCCTCACGAACTCGGCCGAAGCGCTCGGGATGGACGTGGGCGAGATCGGCGCGAAGTCGCTCGAGGCCCGGAATCCGGTGCGTCTTTCGACCGTGTGCACGATCTTCGTCGAGTCGGACATCCTCTCCTACCTCGCGTCCGGCAAGAAGGTCGAGGACATCCTCGCGGGCGTGCATGGCGCGATCGGTTCGCGCACGGTGGCGCTCCTTCGCCGCGTCGGGGCGGAACCGGAGATCACCTTCACCGGCGGCGTGGCGCGGAACATCGGCATGATCCGCTCGGTCCAGGACAAGGTCGCTCTTCCCGTCAACGTCAGCTCCGACTCGCACTACACCGGCGCCATCGGCGCGGCCATCTTCGCGCTCGAGCGGATGAACGCGCGCGCGGAGGTGATGGCGTGAGCGGAACGCTCGTCGCCGGCATCGACATGGGAGCGCGGACCGCGAAGGCGGTGATCCTCGACGACGCCGGAGCCGTCCGCGGGTCGGGCATCGCCCGCATGCGCCCGGACTTCAACGGCCTCGCGCGCGACGTGCTCAGCAGGGCGATCGAAGAGGCCGGTGCGGCCCCGGACGACATCGCGTACGTGGCGACGACGGGGCTGGGCCGGTACAACGTCGCGAGCCGCGACGTGCAGATCACCGACATCACCGCCGTCGCGCGCGGTGCGGCCCAGCTCTTCCCGGGCACGCGGTGCGTGATCGACATCGGCGCGCAGAGCACGCGCGCGCTGCACATCCTCGAAGGCGGCCGCGTGAAAGAGTTCCGCACGAACGACAAGTGCGCGGCCGGTGCGGGCGGCTTCGCCGAGCGGGCCGCCCGCTACCTCGAGGTGACGCTCGCCGACCTCGGCGAGCTGTCGTTGCGGGCCGACGCTCCACAGGTCATCTCGTCGGTCTGCGCGGTCTTCGCCGAGTCCGAGATCATCAACCTCGTCAGTCAGGGGCAGAGCGTCGAGAACATCGTGCGCGGGATCCACGATTCGCTCGCCCAACGCGGGCAGCAGCTCCTGAAGCGGGTCGGCATCGAACCGGAGATCACCTTCGTCGGCGGGATGGCCCTGCAGAGGGGCATGGTCGCCTCGCTCGAGAGCGCGCTCGGCCACACGGTCAACGTGGCCGAGCATCCCGATCTCGTCGCCGCGCTCGGCGCCGCGCTCCTGGCGCGGCAGCGCCTCGGGCGCCAGCAGCAAGGGAGGCTCGTGGCATGAGCGAGGTTTCACCGCGGGACGATCTGTCGTTCGAGGACATCCGCTACGAGAAGGCCGGCTGGGTCGCGACGGTCACGATCGCGCGGCCCGACTCCTACAACGCGTATACGACGCGGACCCTTCGCGAGCTGAAGGAGGCGTTCGAGGACGCCTCGCGCGACGACGGCGTGGCGGTCGTCGTCCTCACCGGGGCGGGGAACGAGGCGTTCTGCACGGGCGGCGACGTGAAGGAGTACGCGCGCGACTACACGCAGCGGCCGCGCGACTACTGGAAATACATGGGGTACTTCGCGGGCGCGATCGAGGCGCTGAAGAACGTCGGCAAGCCGACCATCGCCCGGGTCAACGGGATGGCGGTCGGCGGGGGAAACGAGTTCAACTGCGCCTGCGACCTCGCCGTCGCGGCGGACCATGCGCGGTTCCGCCAGGTCGGCGTGCAGGTGGGCAGCGTCGCCGCCGGCGGCGCGACGCAATGGCTCCCGCTCGTGATCGGCGACCGGCGCGCCCGCCAGATGCTCATGACCTGCGAGTGGGTCGACGCGAAGACCGCCCTCGACTGGGGACTCGTGAACGAGGTCGTCCCCGCGGCCGAGCTCGACGCGGCCGTCGCGAAGCTCGCGGCGAAGCTCACCGACACGTTCCCGGAATGCATGCGCTACACGAAACAGCAGGCCAACTTCTGGAAGGACCTCTCCTGGAGCATGACCATCGGGCACGCCCGGGATTGGCTCGCGCTCCACTTCAACTCGCTCGAGCCGTACGAGGGCATGACCGCGTTCGCCGAGAAACGGCGCGCGGACCGCGTCGGCATACGCGAGCGAGCGCGGTCCGGCGGATCGAGCGAGACGCTCTGGGGCCCGTATGCCAAGGTCTGCCCGTCGTGCGGCGCGAAGGGGCTCCCCGAGACATTCGCGTTCTGCGGCAAGTGCGGGGCGTCGCTCGCTGCCGCGGTCACGCCCGAGGAAGCGGGAGCGCTCGCGCGCTGACCGCATGGATCGGATGATCGCCGAGGATCTCGCGGGCGTGGTCGCGCTCGTCACCGGCGGTTCGCGCGGGATCGGACGCGCGATCTGCGTCGCCCTGGCGACGCGCGGCGCGCAGGTCGCGTTCACGTTCCGCGACGACGTTGAGGCCGCGGCGAAGGCCGTCGCCGCGATCGAGGCGACCGGACGCTGCGCGCTCGCGATCAAGGCCGACGGCACCGAGCGCGATGCGCCGGCGCGCGCGGTCGCGGCGGTCCTGGATCGCTTCGGACGGCTCGACATCCTCGTGAACAATGCCGGCGTCAATCGCGACGGCGTCGTGTGGAAGCTCACCGACGCGGCATGGGACGAGGTCATCGAGTGCGACCTCGCCGCATCGTTCCGGTTCACCCGCGCGGCGATCCCGCCGATGCGCGCCCACGGGTACGGCCGCATCGTCAACGTATCGTCCATCAACGCGCTCCGCGGGAAGTTCGGGCAGTCCAACTACGCCGCGGCGAAGGCGGGGCTCATCGGGTTCACGAAGTCCGTCGCGCGGGAGGTCGGCACGTTCGGGGTGACGGCCAACGTCGTCGCCCCGGGCCTCATCGAGACCGAGATGCTCACCAGCATGCCCGCGGAGGCGAGGGCGAGGTCGCTCGCGGAGACCGTCCTCGGCCGCCTCGGTACCCCTGAGGACGTCGCCGCCGCCGTCGCTTTCCTCGCGTCGGCCGGCGCCCGTCACATCACCGGCGCGGTGTTGCAGGTCGACGGAGGGCAGCGCCTCTAGCGGCTCAGAACGGCTTCGCGACCATGAGCGCGAGGATCGCGACGAGCATCGCGATCGTGAATGCGGTGTAGAGCCACGCGTCGCGCCGCCGCCGGCGATACTCGGGGTCGGCCGGGCCGCCCCGCTCGAGGGCCGCGAGCTCGCGCCGCACGGTCGGGCCGAAGAGGGCGAAGCCGACGACGAGCGTGACGACATACAGCACGGTGCCCCACAGCAGCCAGGGCCGGTCGAGCGGGAACCGCCCGGCGCCGGCGAGCACGAGGCCGCTGACGAGGAGCAGCAGGTAGGCGGGGATCGCGACGAGGCGATCGCTGCGCCGGACCGCGCGGATCGTGAACGCGAGGTGCTCGGGCGCGCGTTCGGCCAGGGCGATCCAGAGCGCGTACGACACCGTCGCGCCGATCACGATCGCCGCGAAGAGAACGTGGCCGAGCAGCACCAGCGCGTAGGCGGGCACCGCGGCACTCTAGGACGGCTCTGACACGGCTTGGACACGATCCCGCCCTACGGTCGGCTCCAGGACGGCGGCGGAGGTAAGGGCCGATGCGGATCATCGATCGCTTCTCGATCGAGCACGACGTGTTCCTGTCCCAGCTCGAGGTCATCGAGGACCTGAGCGCGCGCGGCGCGGACATCGCGGCGATCGCCGCGGCGATCCGCACGCTCGAGGCCCCGCTCCTCGCCCACGCTGAGAACGAGGAGCGCGTGCTCTTTCCGTTCCTCGGGGAAGCGATGCGCGATGCGGTCTCGGTCCTCGTCGACGAGCACGCGACACTGCACGCCTATCTCGAGCGCCTCGTCGCCGAGCCGACGCGGTGGGAGCTCGAGATGGCTCTCGAGGCGTTCCTGCGCGTCCTGCGCGGGCATATCCAGAAGGAGGAGCAGGCGTTCTTCCCCGCCGCCGCGGACATCCTGGATGACGCGCAGCTCGAGCTCCTCGACCGCGACGTTCGCCCCGTCGCGCCGGCGCTGGCCTAGCCGTGCCCGGCATCGTCGCGGTCCGCGATCCGGCGGCCGAGCGGATCGCGACAACGATGCGCGCCGCCGTCTTCGTCGGCCCGAACCAGCCGCTCAGCGTCCAGACCGTGACCCGGCCCGAGCCGGGTCCGGGCGAGATCCTCGTGCGGGTCATCGCATGCGGGCTGTGCCACAGCGATCTGCATTACCTCGATCACAACGTGCCGACCTTCAAGACCCCGCCCCTCATCCTCGGGCATGAGGTCTCGGGCGTCGTCGCCGGGGTAGGCTCGGCGGTCGACCCGTCGCTGGTCGGCCAGACCGTGCTCCTCGCGCCGGTGACGACCTGCGGCGAGTGCGTCGCGTGCCGCACGGGGCGCGAGAACGTGTGCGGCCGGCAGCGGATGCTCGGGAACACGATCGACGGCGGCTTCGCCGAATACGTCGTGGCGCCCGCACGCGATGCGTACCGCATCCCGCCGGAGATCCCGGCCGAGGATGCTTGCGTCATCTCCGACGCGCTCACGACCGCGTTCCACGCGGTCGCCCGTCGGGCGCGCGTCCAGCCGGGCGAGAGCGTCGTCGTATTCGGCTGCGGCGGACTCGGCCTGAACGTCGTCCAGGTGGCAGCGCTCATGGGCGCGCGGGTGATCGCGGTGGACCTCGATCGGAGCAAGCTCCGGGTGGCGGCGCAGCTTGGAGCCGCGCTCACCATCGACGCGAGCGAGGGCGACGTCGCCAAGGCCGTGCGGCGCGAGACCGACGGCGGCGCGGACGTCGCCGTGGAGGCGATCGGCAAGCCGAAGACCCAGGAGCAAGCGCTCTCCGCCGTCCGTACCGGAGGCCGTCTCGTGCTGCTCGGCTTCGCCGCCGACCCGATGTCGTTGCCCGGCGGTCGGGTGACGTATCGCGAGCTCACGGTCATCGGGACGCTCGGCTGCCGGCCGGTGGACTTCCCCGTCGTGCTCGATCTCGTCCGGCGCGGGAAGCTCGCGATCTCGACGCTCGTGACCCACCGCCATCCGCTCGACGCGATCAACGAGGGGTTCGACGCACTGCGCCGCGGGGAAGGCGTGCGTCACATCGCCGTCATCGCACCCAGCTCCCCATGAACATCCGCGTCGAGCGCGACGACGGCGTCGCAACGTGCATCCTCGACCGGCCGCCGCTCAACGTCCTGACGATCGCGATGCTCGGCGAGCTCGACGAGGCGCTGGCGACGCTCTCGAGTGAGCCGAAGCTGCGGCTCATCGTCCTTCGCGGCGCGGGCCGCGCGTTCTCCGCGGGCGTCGACGTCGGTGAACACCTCGGGCCGTCACTCGGCCCGATGCTCGACGCGTTCGCGCGGGTCGCGGCGCGACTGGTGTCGTGCGACGTCCCGACGCTCGCGGTCGTGCACGGGTCGACGCTCGGCGGGGCCGCGGAGCTCGTGGCGCTCTGCGATCTCGCGATCGCGACCGAGGACGCCCGCATCGGCACGCCGGAGATCGTGCTCGGCGTCGTGCCGCCCGTCGGCGCGGTGCTCTTCCCGCGCCTGGTCGGATCGCAACGGGCCAACGCGCTGATCCTCACCGGTGATGCGATCACCGGCGCCGAAGCGGCGAGCTGGGGTCTGGTGTGGCGCAGCGTCCCTGCGGAGCGGCTCGATGACGAGGTCCGCGCGATCTCCGAACGGTTCCGGGCCAAGAGCGCCGCGAGCCTGCGGCTCGCGAAACGCACGATCCGGATCGGGGTCGGTGTTGGGCTCGAGGCCGCGCTCGAGGCGGCGGACCGGGAGCAGAGGCGCACCATCCCCACCACGCACGACACTCAGGAAGGCCTGCGCGCGTTCCTCGAGAAGCGGTCACCGCGCTGGGCGCACCGCTAGGCGCGCGGCACTAGCCCGAGCGGGCGGCCTCCGCGAGGGTGAGCTCGACCCGCGCGCTCGCGGGCACGACGAGCAGCGAGCAATGCGTCCGCGGCACGAGGCCGTCGGCGAGATCGCCGTGCAGCCGCCAGTCGAGACCATGCGCGACCGCGGAGCCCAGGACGATGAGATTCGTCTCGTCGAGCGCCGCGGCGGTGAGGATCTGGCCGGTCGCGGAGCCCGGCTGCGTGTGGGCGACAGAGAAGAGCTTCACGGTCGCGCGCGAGAAGACGGGCCACGACCCGAGCATCCGGACGGCGGTACGCGCCGCGTCCGATCCGTCGTGCGCGAGCAGCACGCGGTCCAGCCGGTCGCCGCGGGCGATGAGGACCGGTCGGTCGGCACGCGCGACGAGGTCGCGGCCGACGGAGCCGAAGATCGCGGATCGCATCGGACCTCGGTTGCGGCTTCCGAGCACGACCAGATCGGCGCCGAGCTCTTCCGCCTCAGCGACGATGGCCGGCAGTGCCGCTCCGCGGAGGAGCCGTCGCTCGATCGCGACGTTGCTGGGAAGATCAGCCGCGAGATGGTTGGCCGCCCACACCAGCGCTTCTTCGAGCTCGACGAATGGCTGCTCATCGACGAGCGGTCGGAGCAGCCGGAGGTGGTCGTCGCGGACGGCGACCACCCGGATGCACGTGCCGGCAGGCCATCCGAGGGAGGCGACCGCTTCGAGGGCGATCTCGGCCTTATCGGTGCCGTCGTAGGCGACGAGCACCCGCGGCGCTCTCACGGCGACCAGCGTGGTCGTCAGGGTCGCCCGCCACAAGGTCCGCACGGCCCGGCGTGGCGGGTCCTTTGGCCCCTTCGACCACAGGATGGGCCATTCGCCGCGCTCTTCGGGTCTTAGCGGGTAGTCATCCAGGCCGGCCTTCGCCACGCTTTCAGGCTGGAGGTGACGAAAGTGATGGTTCCCGGCTACGGCTACATGGCTGGCTACATGGGCTGGTGGATGTTCGCCTCGTTCGTGTTCTGGGCGCTCGTCATCGCGCTTGGGATCTACCTCGTGGCGCGACTGGCTCGACCCACCGATCAGCAGAGCAGCGCCAAAGCGATCCTCGATGATCGGCTCGCCCGAGGCGAGATCGACGTGGAGGAGTACCGATCGCGATCGACCGCACTGAAGGTGTGACTCCACGGGCTCCATCCTCGCGCCTCCGACCGATCAGCCCTACGGGGAGCAGCAGTACACGGTCCAGGACCCCGGCCATCGATGGACGTTCTCCGAGACGATCGCCGACGTCGCACCCGAGGAATGGGGTGGCACCTCCGGCCGGCTCGAGTGATCCGGCGTCGGTCGAGTGCGTGACAGGCAGTGCCCCACACGCGTAGGGCCGGATAGCGAACTTCAACCCGCTTGACAGCCCTATCCCGGCCGAGCCAAGGCGCCTAACAAACGCTTGTCAAACCGCCACAGACGAGGACCGTCGCTGGAGCAGCACGAAGGAGAGGTGGCCGCCGATCGGGCGGCGAGCGTCGAGACCGGGAGAGCGGCTCCTCAGTCCCCCCGCGGTTCGGCACGGAATCGATGTTGGAGGACATGACATGCGCACGTTGAGACGCAGGACACTCTTCAAGTACGGAGCGGCCGCCGGCGGCGCCGCACTGTTGTCGCCGTATCTGTCCCGCGTTCCCGTGGCGGACGCCTCGATGGGCGGGAGCCTCACCAAGTACGTCGAGCCGCTCCCGCTCCCGGGCGCCGGCATCGTGGTCGCGACCCCGAGGAGCGTCAGATCCGGCCTTACGAAGTACGCGTTCACCCAGGTGCCGATCAGCAGGCAGCTCCATCCAGACCTTCCGCCGACGCCGCTCTGGGCGTACGACGACGGCTCCGGCCTCGCGGGACAGGCCGGGTCGTTCGGAATGGCCGTCATCGCGCAGTCCGGCGCGCCGCTCCAGATCGACTACACGAACAGGCTCCCCCAGCGGTACCCCTCGTGGATCCCGGTCGACACGCGCCTCACGCCACTCGGCGACCAGGTTCGGGTGATGACCCACCTGCACGGTGGATTCGTCGCGGCCCACAGCGACGGCAACCCCGCGATCACGCCGAACGGATTCGGCTTCGGCCAGACGCAGACGGTCTCCTATCCGAACGAGAGCCCGCAGACGCCGGCCACCCTGCTCTGGTTCCACGACCACGGGCTCGGGACGACACGGCTGAACGTGTTCGCCGGCCTCGCCGCCGCGTACCTCGTCCGCGACGAGTACGACACCGGCGGCCCCGACAACGCGAACGGTCTCCCCTCTGGGGCGTACGAGATCCCGCTCGTCATCCAGGATCGTCAGTTCGGCCGCGACGGCACGTTCCTCTACCCGCGGAGCGACATCCCGGGCGTGACCTGGATCGGCGAGTACTTCGGCGACGTCATGCTCGTCAATGGCAAGGTCTGGCCGTTCCTCAACGTCGAGCCGCGGCTCTACCGGTTCCGCATCCTCAACGGCTGCAACGCCCGGATCATGAACCTCGACATGGGCGGAGGCCGCATGTGGCAGATCGGCAGCGAAGGCGGCATGTGGACGCAGGCCGTGCCCGTGAAGGGGCTGATCCTCGCTCCCGCCGAGCGGGCCGACGTGCTGGTCGACTTCAGCCAGCTCGCCGGGCAGACCACGCAGCTCAAGAACAGCTCATTGCCGCCCGGAGTCTCGAATCCTTCCCCGATCCTGAATCAGGTGATGCAGCTGCGGGTCGCGAACACGACGCCGGTCGCGCCCACGATCCCATCGACGCTGATCGGTGGTCGCGACGCGAACCTGCCGGCGCCGGCAACGAAGCGCTTCATCACGCTCAACGAGGTCGCCCCCGAGACCGCGCAGTGGCGGCTGACCCTCAACGGCGCGCCGTTCGAGGACGCGCCGACCGAGACGCCGACGGCCGGAACGATCGAAGACTGGTACTACATCAACCTCACCGAGGACACGCACCCGATGCACCCGCACCTCGTCACGCACCAGGTGGTCGGACGGGTGCCCTTCGACGTCGCGGCGTACATCGCGGCCGCGGGCATCGGCCCCAACGGCGTGCGCGGTGGCGTCGATCCGACGCCCTTCGCCACCGGTCGGATGCTCGCCGCCGACCCCACCGAGCGAGGATTCAAGGACACCGTCAAAGCGAATCCGGGCACGTTCACGATCATCCGCGCGAAGTTCGATCTTCCCTCGCACGTCCGCGCCCCGCAGCGCTACGTCCACCACTGCCACATCGTCGAGCACGAGGACAACGACATGATGCGGCCGTACGACGTCATCGCCTGAGGCCATCGACCCAGTCGGGACCGGGGCGGCCAGCAGGCCGCCCTGTTCCATCCTCACTCGGGTCGATCTTTCTGCTAATGATCGCCTGGAGGACGAGGACTGACCTGTGATGGCAGACGCGAACCGGGATCAGCGGGCCAGCCGGCGCGATCTTGTTCGCCGTGGCTACGACGCCATCTCTCGCGCCTACCGCGACGATGAGGGTGGGGCGAACCCAGAGACCGAGGAGCGTACGGACCGGTACTCGGGATGGGTCGATGATCTGGCGCGGCTGCTGGGGCCGCACGCCAGAGTCCTCGATCTTGGCTGCGGCGCCGGCGTTCCCGCGACCAAGCTGCTGACCGAAAGGAACTTCGACGTGCTCGGGCTCGACATTTCCGCCGTGCAGATCGAGCGAGCTCGGGAGCTGGTGCCCAGGGCTACCTTCGAGCAAGCTGACATGGTCACGTGGGAACACGAGCCGGGATCCTTTGATGCGATGGTCTCCTTCTACGCTCTGATCCATGTGCCCCTTCAGGATCAGCGGGACCTATTGCCAAA
>DASWCU010000141.1:0-2376 GCA_036389935.1 Candidatus Limnocylindria bacterium | reverse complement strand
CCGCGGAGTCCGGCGCGATGCCCCAGCCGTCCAGAACGCACAGCACGACGGGGCGGCACCGCGGCGTCATCGGCATTCAACCGAACGCGCGGATGATCGCGCCGAATTCGGCCGGGTCGAGCGACGCGCCGCCGACGAGCGCACCGTCGATCCCCTCGGCCGCGGCGAACTCACCCACGCTCGCCGCCGAGACGCTGCCGCCATACAGGACGGGGACGGCATCGCCATCGGCCCCGGCGTGTGCGCGCATCGCGTCGCGGATCACGGCCGCGGCAGCGCTCGCGTGCCGCCCCGTCGCCGGCCGTCCGGTCCCGATCGCCCAGATCGGCTCGTAGGCCACCACGAATCGCGCCCCGGACCGACCGTCACCGGCCATCGCCGCCGCCGCGCGAAGCGGCGCGGTCAGCTGGGTGCGCAGCACCGCCTCCGTCGCGCCGGCTTCGAACTGGGCCTCGCTCTCGCCGATGCAGAGGATCGCCCGCAGGCCGGCACCGAGCGCGCGAACGAGCTTTTTCGCCACGCGCTCGTCGTCGTCGCCCTGGTCGCGGCGCACCTCCGAGTGCCCGACGATCGCGCCGGCCGCGACTCCGCGCAGCATCGCCACGCTCGTCTGCCCGGTGAACGCGCCGCGCTCCTCCCAGTGGACATCCTGGCCGTACACGCCGAGATCCGAGCCGCGAACGGCGTCGGCCACGGCACGCATCACGATCGCCGGTGGCGCGACGCCGACCGCGACACCGTCGCGCGACAGCGCCGCCACGGACCGAGCGAGCGCGAGGGCCGCCTCGAGCGTCGGCGGGTTCATCTTCCAGTTGCCGACAACGAGGCGAGGGCGGGTCACGTGCGGACGTCCTCACGATCGCGGTCGCGATGCTCGACGCGCACCTCGCCCGGCCAGGTCTTCGAGAGGCGACGCGCGACCTCGTCCGCGATCGTCACCGAACGATGGCGGCCACCGGTGCAGCCGAACGCGATGGCCAGTCTGGCCTTCTTCTCCTCCTCGTACCGCGGAAGCGCGAAGTCGAGCAGCGGCATGAGCCGTTCGAGGAATTGCTTCGTCGCGGCGTGGCCGAGGACGAAGTCCCGGACGGGGGGCTCGTCTCCGGCGAACGGTCGCAGGGCGTCGATGTAGAACGGGTTCTCCATGAACCGGACGTCGAAGACGAGATCGGCGTCCGGCGGCAGCCCGTACTTGTAGCCGAAGCTCACGAGATGCACGAGCATCCCGGCCTTCCCCTCGCCGTAGAGCGAATGCAACGTGTCGCGCAGGTCCTTGACCGTCAGGTGCGTCGTGTCGATCACCTTGTCCGCCCGCGCGCGAACGTCGACGAGGACGCGCCGCTCCTCCTCGATCGACGGCTGAACCCCGCCCGCGCCTTCGAGGGGGTGGCGGTGGCGCGTCTCGCTGTACCGGCGGAGCAGCACCTCGTCGGATGCGTCGAAGAACAGGAGGTGCGGTCGCTTCCCCTCCGCGGCGAGGGCGTCGAGGGCGCCGGCCGCGTCCGCGAAGAGCGCGCCGCTCCGGGCGTCGACGACGAACGCGACGCGGGGCTTCCCGCCCTTCCGGCTCACGTCGAGCGCGGTCGCCATGAGCGCGGGCGGCAGGTTGTCCAGGATGTAGTAGCCGAGGTCCTCGAACACCTTGGCGGCCTGCGACTTTCCGGCGCCGGAGAGGCCGGTCACCACCACGAAGTCGGGACGCGCGTTCATGCCCTAATGAGGGATCAGATGCGAGACCACGAAGCCGACGATGCCGATGACGATCGCTCCGATGATGGCGGTGAGGAGTCCATCGACGCCGAAGCCGAGCAGCGGGATCGCCGAGACGAGCAGCAGCATCAGGCCGTTGATCACGAAGTAGAAGATCCCGAGGGTCAGGCAGGTCAATGGGAGGGAGATCATCTGCACGATGGGACGCACGAACGCGTTCACGATGCCGAGCACGAACGCCGTGAGGACGAGCGAGATCCAGCGATCGAGATCGCCGAAGCCGTAGCTCGCCTGGCCGAATGTGATGCCGGGGATGAGCAGCGCCGCGACCACGATCGCGACGGCGTTGATGAGCGTCCGGCCGATGAGCCCCACTGGCGCGGAGTCTACGGTCAGTACTGCGCGAGCGTGCCGCTGATGCGCATGTGCCGTTCGGCCGCGGCGAACGCCCAGCGACCGAGGGGATACGCGATGACCGTGCCCGCGACGAGCGCGGCGTACTCGAGCAGCGGATCGAAGAGCGGTCTCGTCCCGAGCGCCTGCTGACGGAGCAGGTCCATCGCGTACGTCGTCGGCAGCGCGTACGCGATCGGCTGGAACACGCCGGGCAGCAGCGTCACCGGAAAGGCCACGCCAGACGCGGTCGCGAACAGGAAGTTCGTGGAG
>DASWCU010000140.1:0-2712 GCA_036389935.1 Candidatus Limnocylindria bacterium | reverse complement strand
GTGAACCGGCCCCACGGCTTCATGTCCGCCAGCAGCGGCGTGCGCGCGCTGATGCGATCGAAGTCGTCGATCCCGATATCCACCTTCGCCTCCGCGGCGACCGCGAGGAGATGGAGCACCGCGTTCGTCGAGCCACCCGTCGCCATCACCGCGGCGATCGCGTTCTCGATCGCGGCGCGGGTGATGACGCTCGACGGCCGTACGTCGTCGTTCAGCAGTCGCATCACCAGGCGGCCGGCGTCGCGCGCGACGTCCTCGCGCCGCCGATCGAGCGCGGGGACGCCGCTCGATCCGGCCGGCGAGATCCCCATCGCCTCGAACGCGGTGGCCATCGTGTTGGCGGTGAACTGACCGCCGCACGCTCCGGCGCCCGGGCAGGCGTTCCGTTCGAGGTCGACGAGCTGCGCGTCGGTCATCTTCCCCGCGCCGTGCGCCCCGACGGCCTCGAAGACGTCACCGATGGTGACGTCGCGGCCCTCGAAGCGGCCCGGCATGATCGAGCCGCCGTAGAGCATGAGCCCGGGCAGGTCCAGGCGCGCGAGGGCCATGACGCTTCCGGGGATCGTCTTGTCGCAGCCGGAGATCGCGACGAGCGCGTCGAGCTGATGGCCCCGCGCGACGAGCTCGATGCTGTCGGCCACGATCTCACGCGAGACGAGCGAGGCCTTCATCCCTTCGGTCCCCATCGCGATGCCGTCGGAGATGGCGATCGTGTTGCACTCGACCGGCGTGCCGCCCGCCTCGCGGATGCCCTCCTTCACCCAGCGCGCGACGTCGCGCAGGTGGACGGTGCAGGGCATGATCTCGATCCAGCTATGGGCCACGCCCACGAGCGGCCGGCCGAAGTCGGCGTCGGTGTACCCGGCGCCGCGCATCATCGCCCGCGCCGGCGCGCGCGACGGCCCGTCGAGCATCGTGCGGCTGTGGGTGCGCGGTGCGTCGGTCACGCGAGCTCGAATGATGCGCGCTCCCGGCTCGCCGCGGAGGCGATCGCGAGGCGCGCGGGCATCCTGCGGCTCAGACCCACGCGGGAAGGTCGGAATCGTCGCGGCGATAGGCGCCGACGCAGATCGTCATGAGCGCGAGGTCGCTCAGCTCGTCGGGAATGAAGCCGTGGCTCCGCACGAGCCGCTCGGCGTGCGCGAGCTGGTCCTCTTCGAAGCGGAAGTCGATCGCGTGCAGCCGGTCGCGGAGGTAGTCGAGCGTCTCCATCCCGGCCACCTAGCGCCCGGCCGCGGCCGGCTCTGGCTCGCCGACCGTCACGCCGTCGAACTCCCGGCGCGGCAGCCACGGCATCATCCGGCGCAGGGACCGGCCGACCCGCTCGATCTGCGAGTCGCGCTCGCGCGCCCGGATGCGCAGCAGCTCGGGCGCGCCGCGGCGGCCCTCGGCGATCCAGCGCTTGGCGAAGCTGCCGTCGCGGATCTCGCCGAGGATCGTGCGCATGGTCTCGCGGACGTGGGCGTCGATGACCCGCGGGCCCGACATGTAATCGCCGTACTCAGCGGTATCGCTCACCGAGTAGCGCATGTAGCTGAGCCCGCCCTCGTACATGAGGTCGACGATCAGCTTCATCTCGTTCATGCACTCGAAATATGCGATCTCAGGCTGATACCCGGCCTCGACGAGCGTCTCGAACCCGGCCTTGACGAGCTCGGAGATCCCGCCGCAGAGCACCGTCTGCTCGCCGAACAGGTCGGTCTCGACCTCCTCCGCGAAGGTCGTCTCGATGACCCCGGCGCGCGTCGCGCCGATCGCGCGGGCGTACGCGAGGCCAGTGCGCTTGGCGTGACCGCTCGGGTCCTGGGCGATGGCCAGGAGGGCGGGGACGCCGCGGCTCTCGACGAAGACCTCGCGCATCCGGTGCCCCGGGGCCTTCGGCGCGATCAGGATCACGTCGACCTCCGGCCCGGGAACGACCTCGCTGAAGTGGACCGAGAACGCGTGCGCGACGACGAGCGTGCGTCCGGACTTCATGTGCGGCGCCATCTGTTCGAAGACCGAACGGTGGTGCTGGTCCGGCACGAGCAGAACGGCGATGTCGGCCTCGCGCGCGGCGTCGGCGACGGTCCGGACGGTGAACCCGTCGCGCTCGGCCGTGGCCCGGCTGCGGCTCCCCTCGGCGAGGCCCACGATCACGTCGCAGCCGCTGTCGCGGAGGTTCTGCGCGTGCGCGTGACCCTGGCTCCCGTAGCCGATGACCGCGATGCGCTTCCCGGCGAGCTCCCGGGGATCCGCGTCCGCTTCGTAGTAGATGGTCGCCACGTCTACCTCCCCTAGTGCGTCGCGGTGTCGTCGTCACGGAGCTGCGCTCGCCGGACGTCGACGAGCGCCGAGAACTGGCGCAGGGCGAGCGCGGCCTCGTGCGGGACCGCGCCGGCGCGGATGTGCACGAGCCAACCGCCGTCCCCGCTCGCGTCAGCGCGGAACGAGCGCATCCCGAGCCGGCGCCGCCGGACCACGGAGAGCACGCGCTCGATCGCGCCGGGCACGCCGTCGACGGCGAGCTCGAACACGTGCTGCGCGGACTCCGTCACTGGCTCACGCTCACTGGGTCACGCTCACTGCCATGGCTCTTCGATCAGATCGGCGTTCGCGCCGCCGGGCGGCACGATCGGCCACACGTTCGCCTCGCGCTCGATCCGCAGGTCGAGGACGACCGGGCCGGGATGGCGGCGCGCGCGCTCGAGCGCCGGGACCAGGTCGCGCCGC
>DASWCU010000139.1:0-2447 GCA_036389935.1 Candidatus Limnocylindria bacterium | reverse complement strand
GTCGACCTGGCGATCAGGCTGGCGACGGATCCGACCGCCCGGCCGCGCGGGGCGGAGCGGGAGTTCACGAGCTGAAGCCCGCCGGCCCGAGCTGATGCGGGGCCGGAGCTGATGCCGTCGAAGAAGCACCACGGAGTCCTGGGCGATCGACGATCGTCGCGCCGAAAGCGTTAGAGCGAGGGCGGCGGCGGAGGCGGAAGGAGCGCCTCGGCCCACGCCGCCGCACCGAGCAGCCGGCGATCGGCGCCGCGCGTCCCGACCAGCTGCAGTCCCAGCGGGAGGCCGGACGGCCCGAGGCCGGTCGGGATGACGATCGCGGGCGCGCCGACGAACGTCCACCGCGAGCAGAAGCGTGGGTCGCCGGTCGTCTCCGGTCCCGGCGCCTCGCCGATCGCGGGGATCGTGAGGATCGCGTCGTACTGAGCGGCCCAATCGTTGAACGCGGTAATGAGCCGCTTCCGCTGTGCGATCGTCCCGTGGTACTCGTCCTCCGCGATGCGTTCCCCGCGGGCGAAGAACGCTCGTGCGCGCTCGCTCACCGCGTCCGGATCGGCGGCGGCTCGCGGACCGAGCGAACGCGCGGACTCGTAGGCCATCACCGTCGTGATGAGCAACGGGGCTTCGTCGAGCCCGTCGGGCAGTGCCGGCCATTCGATCGGTCCGCCCTCGCTCGCGAGCTCGTCGACGTCGGCCTGGAAGCGCGCCTGCATCGCGTCGTCCGCGCTGTCCCAATCACCCGTTCGCACCGCGGCGAGCCGTGGCGGCGCGGCCGGCACGCCGCTCCACCAGTCCTCGAGCGCATCGCCGGCCATCGCCGCGGAGAGTCGCGCGGTCGAGGCGACGGTCGGGGCGAACGCGCCGATCTGATCGAGCGTAGGGCTGAACTCGAGCGCACCGGCCGTCGACATCCGGCCGCTGGTCGGCTTGTAGCCGACGACCCCGCAGAACGCGGCGGGCCGGATCGTGGAGCCGTTCGTCTGGCTCCCGATCGCACCTGGCAGCACGCGCGCCGCGACAGCCGCCGCGGAGCCCATCGATGAGCCACCGGGCGTTCGCGAGAGGTCGTACGGATTGCGGGTCGGCCCTGGCGTGAGGAACGCGAGCTCCGCGGTGATCGTCTTGCCGAAGACGATCGCTCCCGCGGCCTCGAGCGCGGCGACCACCTCCGCCGAGCGGTCGGGGACGCGGCCGGCGAAGAGGCGCGAGCCGTTCTCCGTCGGGATGCCGGCCGTATCGAAGATGTCCTTCACCCCGATCGGGATCCCGTGGAGGATCCCGCGCGGCCGCTCGGCATCGCGCTCCGCGGCGATGCGCCGGACGCGATCCTCGTCGAGCCACGCGAAGGCGTGGAGCCGCGATTCCGTCGCGGCGTACCGATCGAGGCACGCGTCGATCAGCTCGCGGCTCGAGAGCTCCCGGCGGGCGATCGCCTCGGCCGCGTCCGCGAGGTCCGTGGTGGCGCGCATCGCGCCTGCATGATGCGCGTCAGCCGGCGAGCACGCGCCTCGGCCTGTTCCCGCCAGCGCGGCGAGCCGAGCCTGAGGTGGAGGAGCAGCTCGAGCATGCGCAGCGCGCGCTCGGGGTCGCCCGCACGCTCGAGCGCCCGCGCGTACGGGAGGGCCGCGCGTACCCGCAGCTCGTTGTCGCCGTCGGCATATGCGCTCTCGTAGCAGAGGAACGCGATGTCCGGCTCGTCGGCATGCTCGAACGCGCGCGCCAACGCGAGCGCGGCCGGCGCGTGATCGGGTGCCCGGCCGGCTCGGGCATCGATGATCGCCTGCGCGATCCGGTCGGTGAGCCGAACGAGCGACACGACGTCGCGCGCGTTGTGCAGGAGCACCGGGGCGAGAACGGTGGGATCGCGTGTGCGCACGTAGTGGAAGTAGCGCTCGGGGATCAGCGCGCCCGGGATGTCGTCGTCGCGGGCCGCGTCCAGCACCGAATACTCGAGCTGGCGGAGCGAGGTCGAGCCGAAGCGGTCGCGCCACAGGCGCCGGGCCGGGTGCAGGAGATCGAGATGCGAGTCGTCGACGCTCAGCTCGGAGCGCAGGGCCATGACGAAGCGTGTTCGCAGCAGCGGCAGGTCGAAGCACTTGCCGTTGTACGAGGCGCACGCCCGGAACGGATCGAGCTCGGCCTGGATCGCCCTGACGAACACGCGCTCCTGCCCGAGATCGACGAGCACGTGCTGCCGCAGGACGAGCTCGCCGTCGGCGATGAACGCCGTGCCGAGCAGGAACACATAGGTTCCCGTGCCGCCCATCAGGCCGGTCGTCTCGGTGTCCAGGAAGACGATGTCCTCCCACCGCGTCGGCGGCGCCCCCCGCAGCCCGAGATGCGTCACCACGCGCGGGTCCGGATCGCCATGCCCGATCACCGTGAGCCCGAGCTGCGTCAGCTCGATGCGTGTCTCGCGGACCTCGAAGCTCTGCCAAGGGCGATCACCG
>DASWCU010000138.1:0-9327 GCA_036389935.1 Candidatus Limnocylindria bacterium | reverse complement strand
CCTGTCACCGCATGCGATGGTCGCCCTGCTCGACGACTACGTCGCGCGGTTCGATGTGCTCGCCCGGGAGCGGGGGGCGGAGAAGATCCGGACCATCGGGGACAACTGGATGGGCGTGGTCGGGGTGCCCAGCCCGCGGCGCGACCATGCGGTCTGCGCGGCGCTCCTCGCGCTGGACATGCTGGCCTTCGTCCGGGAACGACAGGCCCAGGGCGGCATCTGCCTCGAGTTCCGGATCGGCATCAACTCGGGCCCGGTGGTGGGCGGCGTCATCGGGCGGGACAAGTTCGTGTTCGACATCTGGGGCGACGCGGTCAACCTGGCGAGCCGGATGGAGTCGACGAGCCTGCCCGGTCGCGTCCAGATCGGGCCGGGGACCTACCCGCTGATCAAGGATCGGTTCCGGCTCGAGCCGCGCGGCCGCATCGAGATCAAGGGGAAGGGCGAGGTGGAGACCTGGTTCCTGTTGTCGCCGCAGACGCCTGCGTGACCGACAGGTCTGCGGCTCCGCTTCTCCCGGCCGCATGCACCCGAAGCTCGTCGAGCGCCCGTCGCCCGGCTCGGCTATTTGCCCGCGTCCACCTGGGTCGTCGCCGGCGCCGCCGGTCTGACCGGCGCGGCGCTGCCGGGCTTCACGCCCGGCTCGGCGCCGAACGATGCGGCGCGCATGGTGTCCATCTCCGCCGCGTTGTCCGGCCGGAGGACGAACGGCGCCAGGGCCCACACGATCGTCCGCAACGGCTCGGGGTCGTCGTTCGACCGGCCGAAGCGATCCGTCACGAAGCGGAGGAACTCGTTCGGCGCGATGAGCTTCCGCACCTCGCGCTGCTCGGTCGCGCCCGGTGGCGCGCACGCGAGGTGCGCCAGCGTGAAGTCATGCTCGCCGCGCTGGTCCGAGCTCCACGTGACCACGGCATCGTGCGACTCGAGCGGTTGCGTGCACACGTCGCAGACGAGGTCGTACTCGCTCATCGCCATCGAGGATAATCAGAAGCTCCGATGACGGAACAGCGCGAGCGTTACGGCAGCTGGGGCCGGGTCCTGCGCGTCGATCTGACCGCGGGCACGACCACGGCCGAGGACCTCGACGAAGGCACGTTCCGCCGCTACCCCGGTGGCCGCGCGCTCATCGCCCACTACCTGCTCACCGAGGTGCCGCGCGGCGCCGATCCGCTCGGCCCGGAAAACGTCCTCGTGTTCGCGATGGGCGTCCTCACCGGCACCCCCCTCTCGGGCGCGTCGCGGCACGCGGTCGGGGCGAAGTCGCCGCTGACCGATGGCTTCGGCGAGGCCGAGGTCGGCGGATTCTGGGGGGCCGAGCTGAAGCGCGCGGGCTGGGACGCGATCGTCGTCACGGGTGCCTCGCCGAAGCCGGTGTACCTCTGGATCAAGGACGGCGAGGTCGAGCTGCGCGACGCCGCGCAGCTCTGGGGCCTCGAGATCATGGATACCGAGGAGCGCCTCAAGGCCGAGGTGGGGGAGCGGCTCGCGCGGGTCTGCGAGATCGGGCCCGCCGGCGAGAACCTGGTCCGGATCGCCGGCATCGTGAACGACTTCAAGGACATCGCCGGCCGCGCCGGGCTGGGCGCGGTGATGGGGAGCAAGAAGCTGAAGGCCATCGTCGTGAAGGGCAGCCGCGCCGTCCCGCTCGCCGACGCCGCGAAGGTGAAGGAGATCGCCCGGTGGGTCGCGGACACGCTCCAGCAGAACCACTGGGCCTTCCACAACTTCGGCACGGGCATGGGCCTCGACGGATACACCCGCGTCGGTGGGATGGCCGTGCGCAACTACGCGGGCGGCCCGTTCGAGGAGGCGGCGGAGATCAGCGCGGAGGCGCTCGTCGAGAAGGGCTACCGCGTGAAGATGGAGGCCTGCTGGGCCTGTTCCGTGCGCTGCAAGAAGGTCGTCCGCATGGAGGAGCCGTACCAGATCGATCCGAAGTACGGCGGGCCCGAGTACGAGTCCATCGCCGCGCTCGGCGCCGACTGCGCGGTCGGCGATCTCGCCATCGTCGCCAAGGCCAATGAGCGCTGCAACGCCCTCGGGCTCGACACGATCTCGCTCGGCGCGATCGTCGCGTGGGTGATGGACCTGCGGAAGCACGGCGTGCTGCCCGATGCCGAGCTCGACGGTGAGCCGGTCGAGTTCGGCAACGGCCGCGCGGTGCTCGCCGCGGTCGAGGCGATCGGGCAGCGCCGAGGGTTGGGCGACGCGCTCGCGGAGGGATCGGCGCGGGCGGCCGCTCGGCTCGGGGGCGCGGAGCTGCTCGCGACGGTGCGTGGGCAGGAGCTCGCGATGCACGACCCGCGTCAGCGCACCGAGTACGGGCGCCAGGTCCGCATCAGCTACGCCACCAGCCCGACCGGAGGCGACCACCTGAACTCGAACCTGCCCTCCCGCTCGATGCGCAACACCGTCGGCATGTGCTTCTTCCTGAAGTACGACGACCCGAAGATGACCGAGATCGTGAACGCCGTGACCGGCTGGGGCGTCGACGTCGCAGCGCTCACCGAGATCGGCGAGCGGTCGCTCACGCTCGCGCGGCTGTTCAACCTCCGCGAAGGCTTCGCCGCCGCTGACGACCGCCTGCCCGAGAAGGTGATGGGGCCGCACGTCTCGGGCGTGCTCTCCCGCGTCCGGCTCGACGCCGACGACCTCGCCGAGCAGGTGCGGTCGTACTACCGGAGCCGGGGCTGGGCCGACGACGGCGTCCCGCGGCCGGAGACGCTCGAGCAGCTCGGGATCGCGGAGTACGCCCGCGCCTGACGACGCGGCCGCTCGCCACGCGTACGGCTTCCCGGCCCTGCGCGAGGCCGACCTCCCGCTCGTCGAGCGCTGGCTGCTCGAGCCCCACGTGCGGCACTGGTGGGACGAGGCCGAGCCAGCCTATCCGGAGCGGACGCTGGCCGGCTACCGCGCGGCGATCCGTGGCGAGGACCCCACGCTCATGTTCCTCATCGCAATGGATGGCCGGCCGATCGGTCTGATCCAGACGTATCGCATCTCCGACCACCCCGAGTACGCGGCGGCCCTCGACTGCGGCTTCGAGGCCGCCGGCGTCGATCTGTTCATCGGCGAACCGGAGCTCGTCCATCAGGGCCATGGCCCGCGGCTGCTGCGCGCGTTCGTGCGCGAGATGGTCTTCGACCGCTACGACGTCGACGAATGCGTGGTCGGGCCGTCCGTCGACAACGCGGCGGCGATCCGGGCCTACGAGAAGGCCGGATTCAGCCACTGGCGCGACGCGGTCGTACCGGGCGAGCCGGCGCCCGAACGGCTCATGCGCATCACGCGCGCGGAGGTCTGATCAGTCCTCGACCTTCGCCGTCGGGAGGCCCGCCGCTTCCCATCCGGCGAGCCCATCGAGCAGGACGAAGACCTTCGCCGGGTCGTACCCGTCCGCCTCGATCAGCTGGACCGCCAAACTGGCGGCGCTCTCGTCCTCCACTCAGGTTCAGTAGAGGACGAGGGCCCGATCGCGCGGGAGCTCGTCCCGCCGCTCGGCATGCGTGCGCCTCGGGTGGGAGACGTCGCCGGCGATGTATCCGCCGCGGCGGGCGGTCGGCCGGCGCACGTCGACGATGAGGACCGGCTCGCCGGCGTCGATCCGCGCCTTCGTCTCGGCCGCGCTGAGCCGCGGCACGTCTCGCCAATCCATGTGCGAAGTCTGGGGCAGACTGCGTGCCGTGCGCATCCTCCTCACCGGCTTCGAGCCCTTCGCCGGGCGCGGGATCAATCCGTCCTGGGACGCGGCGCAGCAGCTCGCGGGGCAGGCGGCGGGACCGGCGCGGATCGACGTGCTCCGGGTCCCGGTCGTGTGGGGCACGTCGGTCGAGACGATCGCGGCCGAGCTCGAGCGAGCGCCCGCCGCCGGACTGATCATCGGCGGCCTCTCGTACGGGCGTGCCGTGATCAGCGTCGAGGCGATCGCCCACGCGATCGGCGATCTGCCGTGGCAGACCGACAACGCGGATCGCGCCCTCTCGGCAGCGCGCTCGGACGGAGACTCCGGCGGACCGGACGCGCTCCTCGCGACCGCGCCGGTCCGCGCGATCGCCGCCGCGATCAACGACGCCGGGATCCCCGCGGTCGTCTCGTGGGACGGCGGCACGTACGTCAGCAACGCGACGCTCTACGGCCTCCTCCGCCGCGCGCGCGAACGCGGTCTCGACCTGCCGACGACCTACCTGCATGTGCCGGCGACGCCGGAGATGACGACCGGCACGGCCACGCCGTCCCTTCCGCTCGCGCTCATCGTCCGCGCGTTCCGCGTCGCGTGCGAGGTCGTCGCGACGCACCGTGGGTCCGATGCGACGCTGCGCCGCTGGCCGAGCGCGCTGCCACCGCTTCCGGCATGATGCCGGGCGTGGGCCTGCTCGACGGCAAGCGTGCCCTCGTCATGGGCATCGGCAACCAGCGGAGCATCGCCTGGGGGATCGCCACCGCGTTCCACCGCGAGGGCGCCGAGCTCGCGTTCAACTACGCGACGGAGCGGCTGCGCGAGAACGTCGAGAAGCTCGTCGCGACCCTGCCCGGCCACGAATCGATGCCGCTCATGCCCTGCGACGTCTCGAAGCAGGACGAGATCGACGCGCTCTTCGCGGCCATCGGCGAGCGCTGGGGCGGCCTCGACATCCTCGTGCATTCGATCGCCTTCGCGGCGGTCGAGGATCTGCGCGGCCGGTTCCACGAGATCAGCCGCGACGGAGTGAAGACGGCGATCGACATCAGCGCGTATTCGCTCGTGGCGCTGTCCCGCGCCGCGCTGCCGCTCTTCGAGCGCTCGGGCGGCGGGTCCGTGATGGCCCTCACGTTCAACGCCGTCGAGCGGGTCGTGCCGAGCTACAACTCCATGGCCCTCGCGAAGGCGGTGCTCGAGGCCGAGACCCGCTACCTCGCGGCCGACCTGGGTCCGTCGAACGTGCGGGTGAACGCGATCTCCGCGGGGCCGTTGAAGACGCTCGCCGGCAGCGCCGTGCGGGGCATCTCGGCGGCGCGCGACCTCATGGAGGCGAAGGCGCCGCTCCGCCGGAACATCACGCAGGACGAGGTCGGGAACGTGGCGGTGTTCCTCGCGAGCGACTGGTCGCGCTGCATCACCGGGGCGACGATCTTCTGCGACAACGGCTTCAACATCCTGGGCGTCGCGGAGTAGCGGCCGCTCAGCGGATCAGGTCGTCGCGAGGACCGTGCTCCTTCGGCGACCCCGCTCGCGGGCCTCGACGCCCAGCAGGGCGACGAACACCACGACGTACGCGGCGATGTACACGAGCTGCAGCGGATGGGCCGCGAAGTCGAACCGGCCGAGATACACGAGCGCGGCCACGGTGATCGGCACGATGAGGCCCATCCCGGCGCGCCCGTACGCGAGGAACGGGGATCGCGGCTTCGCGAACGCGAGCGGCACGGCGCCGAGCGCGATCGCGCCGTAGAACACGGCGAACGCCCGCACCGTGAACGGCGAGAGCGCCTCGGGGAACACGGTCAGCCTTCGACCCGAGTCCGGGTCGAGGAGGCCCTTCACCGCGAGCGCGCCGACGAGGAGCGCGAACACCGCTGCCGCCGGCCGGAACCAGCCCGGTGCGGGCTCAGAGTCCGAGGCCATCGTCGGGCGGAGCCGGGCGAGGTCCCAGACGCCGACGACCGCGGTGACGAGGCCGAGGCCGAGGGCCAGCAGATATGGCCACGTGAGCAGACCGCCGAAGCGGATGAGCTCGCGGAACCAGACGAGGACCGCGACCTCCACGATCGCGAACGACCAGACGTACGCGAGCAGGGGGTAGACCGTGGACCAGCGCCACTGGCGTGCCGCGAGCCAGGCGATCGTCGCCGTGCCGATGCACCATCCGCCGATCGTCATCGCGACGAACTCGCTCACCTTCCAGGGGAACTCCTGGGCGGACCAGGCCGGAAGGACGAACAGGACGAGCCCGAACAGCGCGAACGCGATCGCCGTCGCGCGGGTGAGGAGCCGGCTCGGGCCGGAGAGCGACATCGCACTGCTCATGCGCCTTTGGAGTATGGGCACGGCCGTGGTCGCGACCATGCCGAAAAACCACCGCCCTGCGCCAGGATCGGCGCGCGCCCGGCTATGCTCACGCCGCGCGGCGGAGGGAAGACGTGAGCGGATCCGAGGCGCTCGTTCGGCGCTACATGGCGGCCATTCCGGCCGATTTCGCGACCCTCGGCGAACTCCGTCACCCGGACTTCGTGGAAGAGTGGCCGCAGTCGGGTGAACGCATTCGCGGTCACGAGAACAGCCGAAGGATCCACGAGCGCTATCCGGGCGTGGCAACACTCCACGGCGAGGTCCGCGGGATCACGGGCGCGGAGGATCGTTGGGTGCTCAGCCCGACGTTGGCGCCGCTCCGCATCGAAGGCACCGGCGACACGTACACCGTCGAATCGATCGCGACCTACCCGGACGGCTCAAAATGGTTCGTGATCGCGATCCTCAAGCTCCAGGACGGGAAGGTGCTGCGAGCGCGGACCTACTGGGCGGCGCCGTTCGAAGCGCCCGCCTGGCGCGCGGAGTGGGTCGAGCGGATGGAGCGCTCCTAGCGTCTAGCCGAAGCGGAATCCGCGCAGCCAGGAGAGCTCATCGCCGATCCGCGTCGGCGGCCCGTGCCCGGGATAGACGGTCGTCTCGGGTGGCAGCGCGGCCACCCGGGCCAGGCTCGCCTCCATCTGCGCCGCGTCGCCGCCCGGCAGGTCGATCCGTCCGACGTTCCCGGCGAAGAGCACATCGCCGCTGAACAGCACCGCGTCCTTCGGGAGGTGGAAACAGGTCGAGCCCTCGGTGTGGCCCGGCGTGTGGAGCGCCACCAGCTCGACGTCGGCGAGGTAGGCCAGCCGCCCTTCGGCGATGAGGTCATCCGCGACCGAGGCCGGGAAGTCGAGCAGCGTCGGCGGCGCGGTCCGCTTGTCCAGGCGGTACGCGTCGGCCGAGTGGATCGCCAGCCGCGACCGCGTGGCCTCTTTGAGCGAGGCGTTCGCGTGGATGTGATCGGGATGGCCGTGCGTGTTCAGGAGCTCGATCACCCGCAGGCCGTGCTCGCGGACGGTCGCGAGCGCCTCGCGCTCACCCATCGACGGGTCGACGACGATCGCGTCGCCGCGCTCGTCGGCGATCACGTACATGCCGTTGTCGTATGGCGCGACGCGATGCGCGTACACCCGCACGAAGGTCGAGCGTAGTGGGCGCGCTCGTCGCGCGTTCTGTCGCGGACACGCCCGCGCGGTACAGTGCCGTCGGATGCGCGACACAGCGGTGGAGGGCGCCGGACCGCCGGTCGGCGTGACCCAGGGCCGGCCCGCGGTCCTCGGCTCGCGGCACATGGTGAGCTCGAGCCACTACCTCGCGTCGCTCGCCGGCCTGCGGATGTTCCCGCGCGGCGGCAGCGCGATCGACGCGGGGATCGCGGCCGGGATCGCGCTCAACGTCCTCGAGCGGCACCTCACCGACTTCGGCGGCGTCGCGCCGATCCTCCTGTTCCGGCCCGGCATGGCCGCGCCCGAGACGATCGACGGGCTCGGCCGCTGGCCGGCGTCGCTCGACCTCGACACGTACCGCGCCCGGTACGGCGACGACATGCCGGTCGGCGTTCCGCGGTCCGTGACGCCGGCCGCGTGCGACGCGTGGCTCACCGCGCTCGCGCGGCATGGGCGGCTGTCGCTCGCGGACGTGCTGGCGCCCTCCATCGAGCTCTGCGACGGCTTCCCGGTCTACCCGCGCCTGGCCTCCCGCATCGCGGCGCTCGAGGAGCGGCTGCGCACGTGGCCGTCGAGCGCCGCGGTCTTCCTGCCGGGGGGCCGGGCACCGCGGACGGGCGAGCTCCTCGTCCAGCGCGAGCTCGGCGATCTGTTCCGGAGGCTGGTGGCGATCGAGTCGGCGCACAGCGGGCGCGGCCGAGCGGCCGCGATCATGGCCGCCCGCGACGCGATCTACACAGGCGACATCGCCCGCGAGATCGTGTCGTTCATGGAGCGGGAGGGCGGCGCGCTCTCGGCGAACGATCTCGCTTCGTACCACGTGTCGATCGCGCCGCCCGTGCACACGACCTATCGCGGCATCGACGTCTACGCCTGCGGGCCGTGGTCGCAGGGCCCGCTCGTGCCGATGACGCTGAACCTCCTCGAGGGCTACGACGTCGCTTCGCTCGGTCCCGGCTCGCTCGCCTTCCTGCACCGCTACACGGAGGCGATGAAGCTCGCCTGCGCCGACCGCGAGGGCTTCTTCGGCGACCCGGATCAGGTCGACGTCCCGATCGCGGGGCTGCTCGACAAGGCGTACGCGTCCGACCGGCGCGCGCTCATCCGCGACGATCGGGCCTGGCCCGAGCTGCCGCCGCCCGGCGACCCATGGCCCTACGAAGGACGTAGTGGGCCCGCCGGGTACGTGCCGCGCGTGCGCGAGGGCGTGGGCGCGCCGGACACCTCGTACGTCTGCGCGATGGACGCGGAGGGCAACGCGTTCTCCGCGACGCCGTCCGATCCCGCGCTCGGCGCGCCGCTCGTGCCCGGCCTCGGGATCATCGTGTCGACCCGCGGCGCGCAGCTCTGGACCACGCCCGGCCACCCCTCGGCGATCGCGCCGCGAAAACGGCCGCGGCTGACGCCGAACCCCGCGCTGCTCATGCGCGACGGCGCCGCGCTCATGCCCTTCGGGTGTCCGGGCGAGGACGCCCAGTGCCAGGCGATGGTCCAGGTCGTCTGCAACATGGTCGACTTCGGCATGAACGTGCAGGCCGCGATCGAGGCGCCGCGGGTCATCTCGCGCAGCTTCCCGTGGACGTTCCATCCCCACGCCTACGAGCCGGGCGTGCTGACCGCCGAGCGGCGCGTCGGGCGCGACGTCCTCGAGGGCCTCGCGCGGCTCGGGCATATCGTCCACGAGCTGCCCGATCTCACGCCCGCCACCGCGGGCGTGTGCGCGATCCGGCGCCTCGACACCGGCGCGCTCGAGGGCGGCGCCGATCCGCGGAGGGAGAGCTATGCCGTCGGATGGTGACGTGCCCGTCGACCGTGAGCGTCTCGCGGCCTGGCGGGCCGAGTTCCCGATCGCCGAGCGGCTGATCTACCTGAACAACTGCTCGCTTACGCCGCTACCGGAGCGCGGCGCGGCGGCGCTCGCCGAGTACGCGCGGACCTGGACCGAGCTCGGCGGCCGCGCGTGGTACGAGCATTGGGTCGGCCTGCTCGACGAGCTGCGCGCCGAGTTCGCGGCTGTGCTCGGCGCCGATCACGACGAGGTCGCGCTCGAGCCGGCGGTCTCGGCCGCGCTCGTGACGATCGCCTCGTCGTTCGAGTACTCGAAGCGGAACAAGG
>DASWCU010000137.1:0-7441 GCA_036389935.1 Candidatus Limnocylindria bacterium | reverse complement strand
CCGGTGAGGAAGAACACCTCGCGGCCGCGCTGGCGATGGAAGCGGGCCAGGGCGTCGGCACCGGTCTTCTCGTAACCATGATGGAGACCAGGGCGATCGTTCACGTAGTCGATCGCGGTGGTCACGTAGAACTTCCGGCCCGGCATCTCGGTATTGTAGGTCGGACCCCATGGAGTGAGACGACGTTCGACGGCCGCGCGCGCGTCGCTGGCCATGCTCATTCGCGTCCTGCTCATCGCGTTCACGTTCGTTCTCATCGTCGTCCTGTCGCAGGTCGCGCTCGTGTCGGCGCGGACGCGGATCGAGCGATCGGATCTGCCGACGATCGCGCAGCAGGCGTGGGAAGGGACACAGGACTACTTCGGCAGCCTCGCCGCCGGCTCGCTCGGTGAAGCCACATCGACCTCGATCCTCGGCGGCCAGCGGCGGGCGATGGGCGAGCTGCTCCTCGACGCGTACCCGAAGAGCATGGCGCTCGTCGGTCTCGCCATGCTCGCCGGCGCGGGGATCGGGATCGTGCTCGGTGTGCTTGCCGCGGCGGCACGGAGCGTTCGCACGCGCGGATCCCTCCTCACGTTCGCCACGTTGCTGATCTCGATCCCGTCGTTCCTGCTCGCGATCGCGCTCGTGCTGTTCGGCTCGGAGGTCACGGCGCGCACCGGGGTCCGGCTCTGGCCGAGCTTCGGCTTCGGTTGGGATGGCCACCTCATCCTTCCGGTGATCGTCCTCGCGGCTCGGCCGCTCGCGCAGATCGCGAACATCGCGTACGTCGCGACCGACGACGTCCTTCGCCTCGACTTCATCCGGACCGCACGCGCGAAGGGCCTCGTCGAGTCGGTGATCGTGTCGCGTCACGCGCTGGGGAACGCGGCGGTGCCGATCATCGGGGCCGTCGCGACCGGCCTGTCGATCGCGCTCTCGACCCTGCCGGTGGTCGAGGTGTTCTTCTCGTGGCCCGGCCTGGGCTTCGCGCTGCTGCAGGCGGTGCGCCGGTTCGACGCGGCGACTGCGGGCACGCTGCTCGGCGCCCTGGCCGTGACCATCGCGGCGGTGCGCTTCGGGCTCGACGCGATCGCCGCCGGCTTCACGCGGCGGGCCACGGGCGCCACGGGATGAGGCGCGCGATCACGTGGCAGCTCGCGGTCGGGCTCGCGTTGATCGTCGCCTGGGTGGCCATCGCCTTCGCGGCCCCGCTCCTCACCCCGGTCGATCCACTGAAGGAGCACAGCTTCATCCAGGTCGGATCACGCTCGGTCCCCGCCCCGTTCGAGCCCGGGCAATTCGGCTTCCCGCTCGGCTCCGACCGCCAGGGCCGCGATCTCTGGGTGACGATCATGTACGGGGCGCAGTCGACATTCACGCTGGCGATCGTCGTCCTCCTCGCGCGTCTGGCGATCGGCGTGACGCTCGGCGCGATCGCCGGCTGGTTCGCGGGTGGCTGGGTCGACCGCGCGGTCTCGGCGCTCATCGACGCGTTCGCGGCCTTTCCCACGCTCCTGTTCGCGGTGCTGTGGATCTTCGCGTTCGACATCCGATCCGGGATCAGCGCGTTCGCCGCGGCGCTCGCGATCACCGGTTGGCACGTCTTCGGTCGGGTGACGCGCTCGACCCTCGTGGATCTGCGCGGCCGCCCGTTCCTCGAGGCCGCGAAGGCTCTGGGCCTCTCGGGTTTCGCGACGTTCGCCCGCCACGCGGTCCCGAACCTCCTGCCGCTGCTCGCGGTGACGGCGGCGCTCGAGGCGAGCGCGATCGTCCTGGTCCTCGGCGAGCTCGGATTCCTCGGCTACGTCCTCGGTGGCGGCACGTCGATCCCGCTCGACGAGCGTGGCGGCGGCCAGGTGTCGTTCTTCTCCACGCCTGAGTGGGGCGCGATCCTCGCTCAGGGCCGCTTCGAGCTGTTCCGCGCGTCGTGGATCGCGCTGATGCCGGCGCTCGCCTTCGCGAGCGCCGTGCTCGCGTTCAACCTCGCCGGGCACGGGCTCCGGATCTTCTTCGAGCGCGCGCCGGTCGCGCTCGGGAGGCTGCTGACGTGGCGCACCGCGGCGGTGATCGGCGCCGTCCTGCTCGTGGTCCGCGTCACGTCGCCCGCGCTCGGCGCGGCCGCGATGCTCACGGGGGTGTCGCGGCAGTTCGACGGAGAGCGCGCGCGAGGGCACCTCGCGTATCTGGCGGATCCGGCGCGCGAGGGCCGCTACACCGCATCGCGCGGCTACGGGGAGGCGGCGACGTACGTCGCGGACCGGCTCCGCGAGGTCGGCATCGAGCCCGCCGGAGATGCCGGCGGCTACCTCCAGAGCTTCACGATGACCGACGTCGGGCTCACCGCGATGCCGAGCCTCGAACGCGTTGGAGGCGATCCGAAGCGCTACGTCGCGCGGGTCGACTTCAGCGAGAGCGTCGGTGGCCGCCGGGGCGGCGGCACGGCCGAGGGGAACGTCGTCTACGTGGGCGGCGGCAACAAGACGGCCGACTACAGCGACTACGCCGGCGTCCATCCGGACGGCAATGTCGTGCTCATCGCCGGTCCGAGCCTCGGCGGCGATCGGATCGACATCGCTCGGCGCGAAGGCGCGACGGGGGTCATCCAGGTCACGAGCGGCGAGATCATCAAGCCCTCGTACATCGCGGCGTTCGAGCAGGAGACGATCCCGGTCATCACGGTGACGGAAGGCGTCGCCGACGAGCTCATCGCCTCGAGCGGGAAGCGGATCGCCGACCTGCGCCAGACGCTCGATGACCGGCTGCGCCGCGCTCGCGACCGGCCGAGCCTGCAGCGCCAGGTCCCGGCGCCGATCTCGTTCGACACCGACACGCGCGTGCGCTTCTCGGTGCCGCTCGGTCCGGTCCACGACGTCGTCGCGCAGAACGTCGTCGGTCTCCTGCGCGGGAGCGACCCAGCGCGCGCCGACAAGCTCGTCCTGGTCGGTGGTCACCTGGACGGCATCGGCAAGGATCCGGACGGCACCGTCTTTCCGGCCGCGAACGACAACGGATCGGGACCCTCGGTGATGCTCGAGGTCGCTCGCGTGCTCGCCGCACACCGTGAGCTGCTCAAGAACTCCGTCCTGTTCGTCGCCTTCGCGGGCGAGGAGGAGGGCCTGCGGGGATCGGAGGCGTTCCTCGATCGATCGCTCGTCACGCCGTTCCGGCCGACGAATGTCATCGCCTTCGTGAACCTCGATGTCTCCGGCTGCTGCGGGGACATGCTGGCGGCATCGGACGAGAGCTTCCCGATGCACGCGCGGCTCGCCGCCGCGGCCGACCGGCTCGGCTATGGCTTCGGCTACACGCCGAACGCCGGCGGCAGCGACCACCTCACCTATGTCCGGCGCGGCGTCCCGGCGGCGATCCTCTCGTGGACCGACCTCGGCCCGCTCCACACCGTCCGCGACACGCTCGACACCGTGACCGTGGCACACCTCGAGGTCGCCGGACGCGTCGCGACGCAGGCGATCCTCGAGCTCGCCGCGACGAACTAGCGGGGGCTCGCGATCCTCATCCGGAGCTCGCGAGCAGCCTCGAGCATCCGTTCGTCGTAGCTGACGAGCACCGCGAGATCGCTGCCGAGCCGCTGTGCCGCGGCGAGGTGGATCGCGTCGAGGCTCCGGACCTGATCGACGGGTAGCAGCGCGGCCGCGTCCAGCAGGGCGTCGTCGATCCGCAGGAGCTCGAAGCGCTCGATGAGCTGTCGTGCCCGGCCGACCGTCGAGGGACCGTGCCGGCGTACGGCGCGGAGGACCTCGACCCGAACGAGTGCGCAGGATGTCCTCCCCGTCCTGCGCCGAACGAACGCCCGCAGCGCCGCTGATTCGGGCTCACGAACGACGAGCTTGACGAGGGCGGAGGAGTCGAAGTATGTGCGACGGCTCAACGCTCGTCTCGGCGCATGGCCGCAAGCTCGGCGCTCGGCAGGGGCACGCCAGGGACCGGCGGCAGTGGCTCGCCCAGCTCAAGCGGATCTCCGATCGCCGGCGAAAGCGCGCCGCTCTGCAAGAGCGCGTCCGCCTGGCCAGCCCTTGGGACCGGCACGAGCCGAGCAACAGGTCGGCCGCGGTCAGTCACCTCGATCGCGTAGCCGCGCTCGACCTCGCGAAGATACCGACTCGCCTGTTGCCGGAGCTCTCGGACCCCGATCGACTTCATGTGCTATGTATAGCACATCAAGAACGAGGCCCGCGTAGTTCCGCGGACGATCCGAACCGCTAGATCCTGATCCTGTCACCTATGTCCGGCGTGGCGTCCCGGCGGCGATCCTCTCGTGGACCGACCTCGGCCCGCTCCACACCGTCCGCGACAAGCTCGACACCGTGACCGCGGCACACCTCGAGGTCGCCGGCCGCGTCGCGACGCAGGCCGTGCTCGAGCTCGCCGCGACGAACTGAGCCGGGCTCGCGGCCCGTCGTGATCGCTTCGTGGTCGGCGACCCGCGCGCCTTACGGTACGCTATGTAAGGAGAACACAAGAGTAAGGAGTGGTTCGTGGGCAAGGGAGTCCGGCCGGGCCGGGCTGCGGTCGACGCGACCCTGACGAGCAAGGGTCAGCTCACCCTGCCTGCGGCCGTCCGCGAGGCGATGGGTGTCGCTCCCGGGGACAAGGTCCGCTTTGCGCCCGCTGAGGGACAGGGTTATCTGGTGACCCCCGTGCGCCGCGGAGACGTGCTCGCGCTCGATGGCGCCTTCGCGGCGGGAAAGCGCCTCGGTGCGCTCGACATCCGTGAATTACGCCGCCGTGCAGCGGCCGGACGAGCGAAGACCCTCGCAGCACGCCGCTGAGCATGCCGACGGTCGCGGCCGATACCAACGTGCTGGTCCGCTTCCTCGTGCGCGAGCCGCCGGACCAGTACGCCCGGGCCCGGAGGCTCATGGAGAAGGTCAGCGAAGGCGAGGTCGGAATCCGCATCTCCGCGCTCGTTGTCGGCGAGGTGGCGGCGATCCTCCACCACGTCTACGGCCAAGGGCAAGCCGACGTGGCGCACGCGTTGCTCGCTTTGGTCACCGCCCGTGGTGTCGAACTCGAGGAGCAGGCCATCGTCGTGGCCGCGCTCGAACACTCACGCGATCTCAAGGACATCGACTTCGTCGATGCCTACGTTGCGGAGAAAGCCGCGGCCGACGGCCTCGCCGTGGCCAGCTTCGACAAGGCGCTGCACAGAAAGCTCGGCACGAGGATCTTCCCGCTCTAGTCGCATCGACCGCGCGCGGTCCGCGTCGCGCGCCCTGGGCCGCGTCCCTCGCGCTCGTCGCCGCGGTGGCGACGACGGGGTTCGACCGGTGGGCGCGCGTGGGGCGGGTGGCCGCCCGACTGACGAGCGCGAGCAGCATCCTGCTCGCGAGGATGCGGCCGACCGACGCGTCGTCGTCAACAGGGTCCGCCCTTCGTTCGCCGACCAAGCCATGCCCAGAGGTTCAGCTCTCCTGCCGGCGCATGACCGAACGCTCCACCATTGGCAGCGGTACGCCGACGGTCGGCGAGAGCGGCTCACCCAGTTCGAGCGGATCGCCGGATGCCGGCGAGACCGCGCCGCTGGCGATACGTGCGTCGGATGCGGTACCTGATAGCAGATCGGCCGCGCCCGCGGAACGTCACGCCGCCCGAGTGAAGATCGGAAGGTGGCCGTGGTCGATGAAGCCGCGGCGCAGCAGGATCGGTAGCGAGGTGTTGCGGCGCGCGCGGATCGCCGCATAGCGGCACCCGCGGCGGACCGCGGCATCCGCGCGATGGGCGACGAGCGACTGGTACACGCCGCGACCGCGGTACGCGTCGACCGTCTCAGCGCCGCTCAGATAGACGGTCCGGCCGTCCGCCGAATAGCGGTAGCCGGCGTTCGCGACCGGCACGCCCCCGATGAACGCGACGAGGAAGCCGCCTCTGCGCGCGGGGTGCTGGAGATAGGCCATCCGCTCGTCGAGCAGGGCCTCGAGCTCGGACCGGGCGGCGTCGGGATGCGCCAGACGGAGCCCGATCCGCGCGAGTCGCTCGTCCTCGACCTCGGCGACCTCGAGCCCCGCGGCGCGCCGAAGGCCGCGGAGCGGAAGCTCGGCGGTCAGCAGGTCGCCGTCGCCGCCGTCGACGAGTCCGTGCCGGCCCAGCCGGGTCGCGAGATCCGCGGGCGCGCTCGTCGGCCCGACGACCCAGGTGAACGTCTCGGTCCCGAAGAACGCGAGCGCTTCATCGATGACCGCGTCCGCGCGCGCGGGCGTCGTCCGCACGTAACACACCCGGTTCGCCCATCCTCGCTCGGCCCGCGGGCCGTCAGTGCGACGCCACATGAGGAGATCCGCGCGATCGACGATCTCGAGGCCTCGCGGCAGCCAGTCGATCTCGTAATCCCACACGACGCCCTCGGCGAGCGCGGCTCGGTCGAGCTCAGCCACGGGAGGCACGTTCCACCTGGGCGGCGAGGTCATCGAGCTCCACCGCGCAGCGGTCGAGCAGCTCGCGGCCGTCGTCGAATGCGCCCATCTCGACGCCGGCCAGCGCCACATGAAGGTTGCGGACCAACCGCTCCGCCTCCGTCGGCGGATGGCCGGGCGCCGCGAGCGTCTTGTCGACCTGGATCGTGTGCTGGCGCAGATGCTCCTCGAAGCGGTGCATCCGGAAGCGGATCGGGAACGCCTCGTCCTCCCAGAAATAGGACGGCGTATCAAGCTCCCAGTCGGTCACGCCGGCGAGGCCGCGGAGGATCCGGATGTGGCTGCGCGCGAGCGCGTTCAGCGCGTCGGCGCGCGACCCGGCGGGTTCCTCGCCGGCGATACGGCGGGCGCGCCAGGTCTCGTCGTCCGGCCGCTCCGAGCTCCCGCCGGCGCGGACCGCTTCGAGCCCGAGCGTGATCGAGCTCAGGAACGCGCTCTCGGTGTCGACCGCGTGAGCGAGCGCCGCGCGCAACGGCCACTGCGCGGGCGCCGGCGCGGTCGCGTGCGGCGGCGAGCGCGGCCGCCGTCTCGCGGAGCCGGAGATGCCCTGAGACCAGCGCGAAGCGCAGGCCGTCCTCGTCGCACTCGTGCCACGTCCACGTCCGCGTCGCCGAGGTGGACGCTCGCGCGAACGGGCCGCTCGACCGCCTCGGTCGGCGTCACGCCAGCACGACCTCGGGCACGCCACGCAGGGTCTCCGCGGCGAGGGCGTCCACGACGGCGTGGAGATGCCCGGTGCGCTCGAACACCCGAAGCTGCCGGTCGGCACTGGTGCCCTCGCGCGCGATCGTCCGGAGGTATTCGACCTCCCGGCGCGAGCCGAGCGGGTCGAGGACATCGTCGACGAACAGGAGGAGCTCCTCCGCGAGGTCGCGCATCGGCACTTCTGTCTCTTTCCCGAAGTCGATGAGCTTCGCGTCCATCCCCCCGCGCATCGCGCGCCATTTGTTCTCCTGGATGAGCTGGGGCAGGTAGCGGCGGAACCCGAGGTTCTGCTCCCGGAGGACGAGGAGCTTCGCGCAGATCGC
>DASWCU010000136.1:0-19467 GCA_036389935.1 Candidatus Limnocylindria bacterium | reverse complement strand
TCGTCGCCTTCGTGGATCTCGTAGAAGTACATGGGCGGTCGAGAGCATAGACTGATGATCTCCATGACCGACACGCCGCCTACCGACACGGCCGGTCGCTCGTTCCGGCACTCCGTCGAGCGGAAGCCCGGATCGATCGCGGTGCTGTCCGTCGAGGTGGATGCGGATCGGCTCGAGCGCGCGACGGACCGGGTGTTCGGCAAACACGTCCAGCACGCGCGCGTCCCGGGGTTCCGCCCGGGCAGGGCGCCGCGCGCGCTCTACGAGCGGACGTACGGCAGCGACCACCTCTGGGAGGAGGCCGCCGCCGACGTCGTCGACGAGACGTTCAAGGAGATCGCCGACCTCGAGGACCTGACGCCGCTCGATCGGCCGTCGGTCGAGGTCAGCCAGCTCGAGCCGCACAAGCCCCTCGTATACGCGGCGACCGTCGCGGTAAAGCCGGAGGTCGCGCTCGGCGATTACGCGGCGCATGGGGCGACGGTGCAGCCGGTGCCGCTGACCGAAGAAGCGGTCGAGAAGACCATCGCCGGGATGCGCGAGCACCACGCCGAGATCGCACCGGTCGACCGGCCGGCCAAGGCGGGCGACGTGCTCACGATCGACCTCGACGTCACGATCGATGGCAAGGCCATGCCGCCCCTCGGGCGTGAGGCGCACATCGAGCTCGGTCGCGACTACGCGATCCCCGGGCTGGCCGATGCGCTCGTCGGCGCCTCGGCCGCTGAGGAGCGCACGTTCGAGCGGACGTTCCCCGACGACTATCCGGACGAGGACCTGCGCGGCAAGGGCGGCTCGTTCACCGCCCGCGTGTCGCAGGTGGCCGAGAAGATCCTGCCGTCGCTCGATGACGCCTTCGCGAAGACCGTGGGCGTCGAGACGATGGCCGATCTCGACAAAGCGGTCCGGTCCGAGCTCGCCCACGCGGCGTTCCACGAGGCGCGCGACGCGGCCGCGGACAAGCTGATCGGACACCTCCTCGAGACCTCGACCGTCGAGGTCCCCGAGGTGCTCGTCCAGGACGAGCTCGACCATCTCATCGCCGAGCTGAAGGGACGGATCGGCGAGCAGGGCCTCACCTGGGAGCAGTTCATGCTCCAGGCGCGCAAGACCGAGGACGAGATCCGCGCCGACTGGCGGGCCACCGCCGAACGGCGCGCGAAGTCGTTGCTCGTGCTCGACGCGGTCGCCAAGCGCGAGAACGTGACGATCTCGAGCACCGAGCTGGCCCAGGAGGTCGCGCTCACCCCGCTCGCCCAGCAGGACGCGGCGGCGCTCCGCGACCCGGTCGTCCTCGGCTCGCTCGCGCGATCGATGCGCAACCGCAAGGTCGTCGACAGGCTCATCGGCCTCGCGTCGCCGGACGCCGAGCGCGAGCTGATCCGGGCCGCCGGCGGCCCCGAGGATGTCGAGCCTCCACACGAGCCCTCCGCGATCAGCGTGCCGCCCGAGCGGCCCGCCGGGCCGCCGCCGACGGTCGAAGGACGCGAGGCGATCCGCGCGCTCTCGAAGAAGTGACCCGAACGGGTTAGCGCGGGACCGGGTGAGCGCTCGGTAGCATCAGCCTCGCGTGAACGCGCTCGAGCTCGTCCAGCTCATCACGACCGTCCTGTTCGTCGCGCTCTTCGCCCTCGTCGCGATCACGCTCATCCGTCAGCGATCGCGCGTCGCTCTCGACATCGCCCTCTTCTTCGGATCGCTCGCGCTCGCGGTCACCGTGTCCAGGGTGCTTCCGGCCCTCGGCGCGGGGCCGGCGACGGTGCAGGTCATCGCGATCGTCCTCGTCATGTCGTTGCCGTACCTCATGCTCCGGCTGCTCGCCGACTTCACTCCGGTGCCGTGGCTCGTCATGCGCGGGACGGAGGCCGGCCTGATCCTCGCGATCTTCCTGCTCACGGTCTCGGCCCAGCCGCTCCCGCTGGAGCTTTCCCTCGGCGTCGTCGCGTACTTCGCCGCCGTGTCGCTCTACGCGGGCGTGGGCTTCGCGCGTCTCGCGATCGGCTCGTCCGGCGTGACCCGGCGGCGGACCCAGGCGGTGGCCGCGGGCATCATCCTCCTCGGGGTCGCGGTGCTCGTCGCCGGCGTCGCGGCCTTCATCCCATCGTCCAGGGTCACGTCGCTCACGAGCGCGCTCACCCAGCTCATCGCGCTCGGCGCGGCGGGCGCGTGGCTCGTCGGGTTCACGCCTCCGCGCCAGCTGCGACGCTACTGGCAGGAGCCCGAGCTCCGCGCGTTCATCGGACGGGCGGCGGAGCTCACGCGGCTGCGTGACACGGATGCGCTCCGTGAGGAGCTCGAACGGGGCATCGGGGCATCCTTCGGCGCCGTCGCGGTGATCGGGCTCGCCGATCGCGACGCGTCGGTCCTGCGGTTCCGCCCGCCGCGCGGCGCGTTGCCGGACGTGATGCCGATCGACAGCGGGTTCCTCGCGGCGCGCGTGTTCCGGGATCAGCAGTCCTCGTTCTTCCCGGATGCCACCGCCGCGCACCCGGAGCACGCCGCCGCCTATCGCGTGGCCGGGATCGGACCCGTGCTCATCGCGCCGCTCACCGCCGGCGAGCGGCGCTTCGGCGTGCTCGAGGTCTTCGCCGCCCGGCGACCGATCTTCTCGGAGGACGACCTCGCCCTCGCGCAGCTGCTCGCCGATCAGGCGGCGGTCATCCTCGAGAACCAGACGCTCGTCGAGGAGGCCGCGGCCGTGCAGGCCCAGGAGCAGGCGGCGCAGCTGAAGGAGGACTTCGTGTCGGCCGCGGCGCACGACCTGAAGACGCCCCTCACGACGCTCCTCGCGCAGGCCCAGATCCTCGAGATGCGCTTCACCCGGGACGGATCGCTCGCACGGCACGTGCCGGCCGTCGCTCGCATCTCGCGCGAGGCGCGCCGGCTGTCGCTCCTCGTCGAGGACCTGCTCGACGCGTCGCGGATCGACGAGGGCAAGCTCGAGGTGCGACGCGAGCGCGGCGACCTGGCCATCCTGCTGAAGGAGGTCACCGAGCGCCCGCGCGCCGAGGGGCAACGGGTCCGGCTGGAGGTGAGCGGTCCGCTGGTCGGACAGTTCGACCGCCGCCGCCTCGCGCAGCTCGTGGACAACCTCATCGAGAACGGCCTCAAGTACAGCCCGCCGAACACGCCGGTCGAGGTGCATGGCTGGCGCGAGAATGGGGCGGTCCGGATCAGCGTGCGGGATCGGGGCATCGGGATCCCGGCGTCGGACATCCCGCACGTCTTCGACCGCTTCCGTCGCGCGACGAACGTCGACGCCCGCCGTTACGCGGGTATCGGACTGGGCCTTTACATTTGCCGCGGCATCGCCGAGCAGCACGGCGGACGGATCTGGGTAGAGAGCGCGGTCGGCAGCGGGAGCACCTTCCACGTGACGCTCCCGGACGCGGAAAGGAAGCTCAATTGATCCTGGGGGTGAAGGTGAACTCGGATATGCCCGGCGTTCCGCCTCCGGGCGCGTCGCCGCGGTCCCAGCCGAGCGGACGGACCGACAGCACCGCGCCGATCCTCGTGGTCGACGACGACCCTGGGATCCTCGCGATGCTGCGCGACTTCCTCGAGAGCGAGGGCCTGGCCGTGCGGACGGCCACGAACGGGGCCGAGGCGCTGAGCGCGCTGGGCGAGGTCAACCCGTCGCTGATCCTCCTGGACATGCGGATGCCGGTGCTCGACGGCTGGGCCTTCGCGAGCGCGCTCCGCGAGCGGCGGCTCGACTACCGGATCGTCGTCATGACCGCGGCCGAGAACGCCGGCCGCTGGGCCGACGAGATCGGCGCCGACGGCTACATCGCGAAGCCGTTCGACGTCGACGAGCTCCTCCGTACGATCGAACGCCACCGCCGGCCGCCCCGCCCGAACTGACCCCTCAAAGCAGGACCGAGAGCCGCCAATTGCGCGACCCCACGCTGAAGGGGTACACGCGGCGAAGCGCACCTCGCCGCGACCGACGCGCACCGCAGGTCGCCGGGCCGCTCAGCGGCTCAGAGGTATTTGCGGAACCACTCGATGGCCGCGACCCACGCGTCCTGCGCCTGCGCCGGGCCGTAGCGGCTGCCGCCGGTGTCGTTGTGGAACGCGTGGCCCACGCCGTTCTCGACCTTGGATGCGTACGGCACGCCGGCCTTCTTCAGCTGCTCCTCCGCCTGCGGCCAGCTCTGGGTGATGCGCGTGTCCTGCTCGGCGTAGATCGCGAGCACGGCGGCCTTCGTGGCCGCGAGGCCGTCCACCTTCGTGGGCAGCGGCCCATAGAACGGGACCGCGGCCTTGAGCGGCGCGCCGGCGATGAGGATGTTCCAGGTCGTACCGCCGCCGAAGCAGAATCCGACCGCGCCGACCGTCGGCTGGGTCGAGCCCGATGCCGCGTTGGACTGGATGAACTGGATCGCGGTGAGCAGGTCGGCGTTCATCTGCTCGACGGTCGTGTTCGCGAGCGCACCGGCGTACGCGTCGGGCGCGAACCGCTCGACACCGCCCTGGCGGGACAGCAGATCGATGCCGAAGCCCATGAACCCCGCGGTCGCGACGCGCCGGATCACGTCCTTGATGTGGTCGGTCAACCCGCGGTTCTCGTGCATGACGAGGATGCCCGCGGGCTTCGCCGCGTTCGCCGGGAACGCCTGATAGCCGATGAGGGTCGCCTTGCGGTCGCTGGACGGGATGCTCACGTCGCCGGCCGAGCGGAGCCTGGGATCGTCCGGCTTGACGGTGACCGCGTTGGTGACGCTTCCGGTCGGCGGGGGTGTCGCGAATGGGAGATCCGCAGCCCGAGCGGACGGCGGGACCGGCGCGGGCGAGGCGCTGGCCGCCGCGCTCGCCGCGGCCCGCGGTTGATCGACGTTGCAGCCCAGCGCGGAGAGGGCGACGAGCGAGGCGGCCACGCTGCCGGTGACCAGGGAGACGCGGCGCAGCATTTCGCGGCGCGAGATCCGGCCGTCGACGTAGTCCTCGAAGTGCTCCTCGATGACGTAGCGCTGGAGGTCGTTCCAGTGGCCGCTCATTGCGGCGCCCCTTCCGCCGCTCGAGTGAGCCACAGATGCACCCGGGCCCGCATCTGCGACACCGCGAACGGCTTCGTGATGTAGTCGGTCACGCCCTCGGCGAACGCCGCGATGATCTCCTCCTCGGCGGTGCGCCCGGTCAGCATGACGATCGGGACGGACGCCAGCCGCGCGTCGCGCCGGAGCTCCTTCGCCGCCTCCAGCCCGCTGCCCCCGGGCATGTGCACGTCGAGCAGGATGAGGTCGAACGCGTCGCTCCGCGCCCGCTCGACCGCCGCCTCGCCGCCGTCGACGCACACCACCTGATATCCGTCCCCCGCTAGTACGGTCTCGAGCACCCGAAGGATCGCTTCGTCGTCGTCGGCGACCAGGATCCGGGCCCGGGTGGGCATCCGAGGAGCCCGGGGCGCGGGCCCGGCGGCGGCGTCCTCGACCTCACCGCGCTCGGCGAGGATGAGCTCGTCGCCCTCGGCCGCGCCGACGACCTCGACCGGCCCCGCGTGGGCCCGGGCCATCCTGACCAGCGCATCCACGCCGAGGTCGTCGCGCCCGGGGTCGTGGTGGAAGAGCGCCAGGCGCTTGGCACCGGCGACCCGCGCCATGTTCACGGCGTACTCGACCGTGCTGTGCCCCCAGCCGGCCTTGGCCGGGTAATCGGCCGCCCGGTACTGGGCGTCGTGGATGACCAGATCCGCGCCGCGGATGAATGCGGCGTGCTGCACGTCGCCGGCGTGCAGCAGGTCGAGCGGGTCGAAGGACTCCGCCGGGCGGCCGGGCCGCCAGCAGGCCGCCGCGTGGGGCTCATGGTCGGTCGCGTACACGAGGCTCGCCTCGCCCGCCGTGATCCGGTATGCGAGGCATGGCGCGGTATGGTTCAGGAACTGCGTCCGCACTCGCAGGGCCCCGATCGCGAACTCGCCTTCGCCAAGCTCGACGAGCTCCACGGTCGCCGGAAGATCGTTCATCGGCACCGGGAAGTACGCGTAATCCATCTGACCGCCAAGTGCCGCGGGGAACGTGCGATCGATGCCGGCCGGGCCGTAGACCGTGAGATGTGAGCCCGCGAGGAAGGCGGGCAGGAAGAACGGCAGGCCCTGGATGTGGTCGGCGTGCGTGTGGCTGATGAAGAGGTGGGCGCGCACCGGGCCAGCCTGCGCGAGCGCGATGCCGAGCTTGCGAGCGCCGGTGCCGGCGTCGAAGATGAGGAGCGTCCCGTCGTCGGCGCGCACCTCGACGCACGGCGTGTTGCCGCCGTAGCGCGCGGTCTCCGAGCCGGGCGCCGCGATGGACCCGCGGACGCCCCAGAACCGGATCCGGATGGCTAGTGGGCCGCCACCGTGGTGATCACCGCGACCCCTTTTATACGCTGAGGGCCGCGTGATGCGCGGTACACTCGGACGGAGGCCGTGAGAGGAGGGTCGACGTCATGCAGCTGAATCTCGTTCCCATGGTCGTCGAGCAATCGGGTCGGGGCGAGCGCGCCTACGACATCTTCTCCCGCCTGCTCAAGGACCGGATCATCTTCATCACCGACCTGATCGAGGACAACATGGCGAATCTCATCATCGCCCAGCTGTTGTTCCTCGACTCCGAGGACCCCGAGAAGGACATCCACGTCTACATCAACTCGGGCGGCGGCGTGGTCACCGCGGGGCTCGCCATCTACGACACGATGCAGTACCTGCGTGCCCCGATCAACACGGTATGCATCGGCCAGGCGGCGTCGATGGCCGCTGTGCTGCTGTCCGCGGGCGCGCCCGGCAAGCGCTACGCGCTCCCGAACTCGCGGATCATGATCCACCAGGGCTCCGGCGGCTTCCGCGGGAACACCCCGGACGTGCTCATCCAGGTGAAGGAGCTCGAGACCCTGGTGGACAAGCTCACGAAGATCATGGCCTTCCACACCGGCCAGCCGGTCGACAAGATCCGCCGTGACTCCGAGCGCGACCGGTTCATGTCGGCCGAAGAGGCGAAGACGTACGGGCTGATCGACGACGTCTACGTCGGGAAGGCGACCGACGCGACGCTCCCGAAGGCCGAAGAGACCGAGACACCGAGCGAGCTCCCGGTGCGCGTGCGTTGACCCGAGCCGGCTCGTGACCACGACCGCCAAGGGCGGCAAGCCCTACCGCTGCTCGTTCTGCGGCAAGAGCCAGGATCAGGTCCGCAAGCTCATCGCGGGTCAGGGCGTCTACATCTGCGACGAGTGCATCACCCTCTGCCGCGAGATCGTGGACGAGGAGTTCATGGAGACGCCGAAAGCCCGGGCCACCGGGTCGAAGGTGCCGAGCCCGCGGCGGATCAACGAGATCCTCGACCAGTACGTCATCGGGCAGGACAAGGCGAAGCGCGTCCTGTCGGTCGCCGTGTACAACCACTACAAGCGCGTCGGCGCGGGCCACCGGGTCGATGACGTCGAGCTCGGCAAGTCGAACGTGCTGCTCATCGGCCCGACCGGCTGCGGCAAGACGCTCCTCGCGCAGACCCTCGCCCGCATCCTCGACGTGCCCTTCTCGATCGCCGACGCGACGAGCCTCACCGAGGCCGGCTACGTCGGCGAGGACGTCGAGAACATCCTCCTGCGCCTCATCCAGGCCGCCGACTTCGACCTCAACCGCGCCCAGCGCGGGATCATCTACATCGACGAGATCGACAAGATCGCGCGCAAGGGCGACAACCCCTCGATCACGCGCGACGTCTCGGGCGAGGGCGTTCAGCAGGCGCTCCTGAAGATCCTCGAGGGCACGATCGCGAACGTGCCGCCGCAGGGCGGCCGCAAGCACCCGCACCAGGACTTCATCCAGATCGATACGACGAACATCCTGTTCATCCTCGGCGGCGCGTTCGAGGGGCTCGAGAAGATCGTCGAGGCGCGGATCGGCAAGAAGACCATGGGCTTCGGCGCGACGCTCTCGCAGAACACCAAGGAGACGACGGCCGTCCTCGAGCAGGTCATGCCCGACGACCTGCTGAAGTACGGGCTGATCCCCGAGTTCGTCGGCCGCATGCCGGTCATCGTTCCGCTCCAGGCGCTGGACGAGAGCGACCTGCTCCGCATCCTCACCGAACCGAAGAACGCGATCGTGAAGCAGTACCAGAAGTTCCTCGCGATCGACAAGGTGGAGCTGCAGTTCACCGAGGACTCGCTTCACTCGGCCGCGACCGGCGCGGCGAAGCGGAAGACCGGCGCTCGTGGGCTCCGAACGATCATCGAGGAAGTCTTGCTCGACGTCATGTATGAGATCCCGTCCCGCGCCGACGTCCGGAAGGTCGTCGTGACCGCGGAGGCCATCGACGGCAAGGTCAAGCCGCTGCTGCTCAGCAAGAACGAGCAGATCGTCCTCGAGGGAGACGAAGCCAGCAGCGCGTAGCGTCCCGCTAGGATGCCCGGATGCCGAAGGTGTATTTCGCGTCCCCGCGCGACCTTCCCGTCAAGGAGCCGATCCCGGGCATGCTCATGCGGCTCATCAACGCGAGCGCGGCGACGATCGCGATCACCGATCTGGCGCCGAAGACCGTCGTCGACTCGCACAAGCACGAGGTCGAGCAGATCGGGATCGTCACGAAGGGCAGCCTGGTGATGGTCATCGCGGGCGAGCAGCGGATCCTCACCCCCGGCGACAGCTACCGCGTCCCGCCGAACGCCTCCCATGGGGCGCGGGTCTTCGAAGAGCCGGCGCAGGTCATCGACGTCTGGGCCCCGCCGCGGACCGACCTTTGAGCGCTCCGGCCGCCGGCACGCCACTGGTCATGTACTCGCTCTCGGACTGCCCGACCTGCGAGGCCGCGCGCGCCGAGCTGCGGGAGCAGGGGACCGCGTTCGAGGAGCGCGTCGTGGACGAGGAGCCGCGCTGGCGCGCCGAGGTGCTGCGGCTCACGCACCAGCGCACCGTCCCGGTCTTCGTGAAGGGCGACGAGGTCGTCGTCGGCTTCCACGGCGAGAAGGGCTGAACCTTCTGATCCGGGTCAGGTGACCCGCCGGCCACTCCGGCTCCCCCGAATGGGGGACCGGCGGTGAACTCCCCCGACGGCGTGATATGCCCTCGGGCGCTCGCGACCTAGCGTGCGGACGGTGAGGCCGCGGCGCCGGCTGTTCCCGCACGACCCGCTGTTGTACGGGCGGCTGATCGGGCTCGCCTTCGCCGCGGGATGGCTCTTCTACAGCGGCGCGGTCATCGCCCCCATCGCGCTGCTCGCCATGGGTCTGTTGCTGGGCGCGACGGTGTACAGCTGGTCCGCGCAGGTGCGCCGCGGCCGGGCGTTCACCCTGACGGATGCGCCGATCGTCCTGGTCTGCGCCGACCTCTTCACCGCGTCGCTCTGGACGATCGCGACCGCACCGGACCCGCACAGCGTCGCGTTCGGGCTCATCATCGCGGCGAGCGCGCTCGTGCAGTTCCGGCTCGGCCGGCGCGGCATCGTCGTGAGCGCGATCGTCTTCGCGATCACGCTGCTCCTGGAGCAGCTCGCGGTGCTCGCCCTCGGCGGCGACGTCGACGTGGGTCCGCTCCTGCGCGAGGGCATCGTCGTCTGCGTCGTGCTCCTCGTCACGGGCGTGGTCGTCACCTCGTACCGCGGCGAGCAGGACCGCGCATGGCGTGCGCTGCGCCGCGCCAGGCTCCTCGAGGAGTCCGCGGCCGCGATCGGCACGCAGACGGATCCCGAGACGGTGCTCGCGCTCATCCCGCGCCACGCGCTGCAGCTCGTCGAGGCGGACCACGCGACGCTGAACGTGCATCGGGGGAACGACTTCCAGGTCGTCGCCGGGGCGGGCCTGGGCGGCCGCGTCGTCGGAGCGCACGCGCCCTCGAGCGTCGGGATCGTCGGGCGGGTGGTCGTCGAGCGGAACGTCGTGGAGGTCGCCGACTACCGCGCGCTCGCCGACGCGCCGGAGCGGGCCCTTGCCCTCGGCCTCCAGACCGTGATCGCGATCCCGGTCCTCACGCACGGAGAGATCGCCGCGGTGCTCGTCGTCGGCCGGACCGCGATGCGCCCGTTCGACGAGAGCGATCGGATGACCCTCGAAGGCTTCGCGACCCATGCCTCGATCGCCCTCGCGAACTCGCGCCGGCTCGAGCTGGCCCGGCGACGCGAGCGCCTGTCGCGCGAGCTCGCCGGGTGCACCGCGGACGAGGCGATCGCGCGTCTGGCCGCCGAGGCAGAGCACTCGTTCAACGCCGACTTCGTCGTCGCCGCCGAGCTCGGGCCGGACGGCGCCCCGCGGATCGTATCCGCGCTCGGGGACGAAACGCTCGTACGCGATCCCGACGGGCGGCTGCGCCCGGTCCTCACCCAGCTCGTCGAGCGCCGCGAGCCGGTCACCGTCCGCGACCACGTCCTCATGCCCGACCCGCAGGGCGGCGCGCGCATGCGGGTCCACGCCTCGATGGCCGCGCCGGTGCTCGTCGCCGACGCCGTCGTGGCGGCGTTCGTCGTCGGCACGACCGATCCGTACCGCCGGTTCGACCTGATCGACCGGCAGGGCCTGGCCGGCCTGGCCGAGCTCGCGACCACCGCCCTGAGCGAGGCCGCCGCGCGGCGCGATCGCGAACGCCGCATCGAACGGCTGACCGTGCTCAACGACGTCGCCTCTCGGGGCGCCCTGGTGCACGACCCGGCGGAGATCGCGCGTCTCGCGCACGAGATGGTCGGTGCGCTCATGCCGTACGACGCGTTCTACGTGGCGCGCTACGACGACGAGCGCCGCCTCTTCGACTTCATCCTCGAAGCCGATGCCGGCCGCGTCACGCGGGTCGGCGAGAAGGTGCAGCCGCTCGGTGCCGGGCCCTCGAGCCGATGCGTCCTGACCGGCGAGCCATACGTCGTCCGAGCCGGGAACGATCCGGTCGAGAGCCGGGCGCGGTCCTTGGGCGACGAGCGTCGGGTCAGCGAGTCGGCGATCCACGTCCCGCTCAGGACGCGAGGGCGCGTCGTCGGCGTCCTGTCGGTGCAGTCGTACGCGCCGGCCGCCTACGATCCCGAGGACGTCGCGGTCCTCCAGTCCTTCGCGAACCTGATCGCGTCGTCGTTCGACAACGCCGAGCACCACGCTCGGCTGCGCGAGCTGTACCTCGCTTCGGTGAAGGCGCTGGCCGCCGCGGTCGACGCGCGCGACCCGTACACGCGCAGCCACTCCGCGCGCGTCTCGGCGCTCTCGCGGACGATCGCGGCGGAGATGCAGCTGCCGGCCGATGAGGTCCGGCGCGTGCAGCTCTCGGCGCTCCTCCACGACATCGGAAAGATCGGGATCCCCGACGCGATCCTGAACAAGCCGACCGAGCTCACGCCCGACGAGTGGGTGATCATGAAGACCCACGCCCCGCTCGGCGCGTCGATCTTGGAGGCGGTCGAGCCGCTGCGCGACCTGGTCCCGATCGTCCGCTCGCATCACGAGCGCTACGACGGCGCCGGTTATCCGGACGGCCTCGCGGGGGATGAGATCCCGCTCGGCGCGTACATCGTCCAGGCGGCCGACGCGTACGAGGTGATCGTCAGCAAGCGGTCGTACAAGGCCGCGCAGAGCGTCGACTTCGCGGTGTCCGAGCTCACCCGCTACAGCGGCACCCAGTTCCATCCCACCGTCGTCGCCGCGTTCCTCCGGGTGATCGAGCGCGACCGCCGCGACGGCAGCGCGTACCTGAGCCGGGTCGGCGCGATGGAGCAGGAGGACATCGAGGACCTGCCCGGACCGGGCCCGATCGTCGAGCGCATGGCCGAGCAGTCGCACGCCCACGCCCGCCAGCTCGCGATCCTCCAGCGCCTCGCATCCGAGATCAGCGCGGTGCTCGACATCGACGAGCTCGCGAGCCGCTTGCTCCGGATCGTGTGCGACGCCATGGGGTACGAGAACGGCTTCCTCTCGACGCTCGATGAGGCGGGCGGTCTCGGCGTCCGTGCCGCCTTCGGCCCCACGGTCGCCTACATCGGCCACCCGATCCCGGCCGGCACGGGCATCAGCTCGTGGGTCATCCAGCACGGCCGGCTCCAGAACGTCCCCGACGTCCAGGCCGACACGCGCTACGTCGGCCCCGCCGACATCCGCTCGAGCCTCATCGTCCCGCTCCGCATCGGCGAGGAGACGGTCGGCGTCATCGGCATCGAGAGCACCCGGCCGGCCGCGTTCTCGGACGAGGATGAGACGCTGCTCACGGCCGTCTCGCATCAGGTCGCGGCCGCGGTCCGCGTCGCCCGGCTCCACCAGGCCGCGAAGACGGCGGCCACCACGGATTCGCTCACCGGTCTGCCGAATCGCCGGGCGTTCTTCGAGGCGCTGGCCCGGGGCCTCACGCGCACGGGTGCCGAGGGCGCGCCGCTCTCGGTGGCGGTCATCGACGCGAACGGCCTGAAGCAGCTGAACGACGGCTGCGGCCACGCCGTCGGGGATCAGGCCCTGATGCGCATCGGCGAGGTGCTCGCGGCGGGTGTGCGCGACGGAGATCTCGTGGCGCGGATCGGCGGCGACGAGTTCGCGATCGTGTTCCCCGGCGCGTCGCTCTTCGTGGCGGAGCGGGTCATGCGACGGCTGGCCGACGAGATCTCAGCCGCGACGCTGCCCGGCGGCCAGGCGGTGCCGACGATCGCCTGGGGCATCGCGCCCGCGCCGATCGGCGCGCGATCGGTGGACGCGCTCGTCGACGAGGCCGATCGCGCGATGTACCGACAGAAGGAGCAGGGCCGGACGCGCGCCGCGAGCTGAGCCCGCGCCAGACGCGACACTGGCGGCGCTCGCTAGAATGAGGCGACACCGGCTGCGACCGGGAGGAGTAGCGACCCGCGACCGAGAGAGAAGGTCCGCCCCATCGATGAGCGGGGCTGGAAGCGGACCGCGGTGCCGGGGCCGCGAACGTCGCCCGCGAGCCGGATCGGGTGCGCCCGTTAGCGCGTGATCGAGGCGCCGGCCGTGGCCGGCGCGAACCAGGGTGGTACCACGCGGCTGACGCCGTCGTCCCAGGAGGGACGGCGGCGATCTGTATTTCCAGGGAGGAACGGCGATGACGGAGACGATCAGCGCACCGAAGGCCCCGCACGCCGTCCTCCGTTACAGCGGCAAGACGTTCCAGCCATCGGCGGTGGAGACCTTCCTCTACGACTGGTGGGAGGCCTCCGGCTTCTTCACGCCGCCACCGGACCGTGCCGGCGAGAAGCCGTTCGTGATGATGCTTCCGCTACCCAACGTGACGGGCGACCTGCACCTCGGACATGCCCTGAGCTTCGGCGGCTACGAGGACCTCATGGCCCGCTGGCACCGGATGCGCGGCGAGCCGACGCTCTGGCTTCCCGGGTCGGACCACGCCGGGATCATCGCCCAGATCGTCGTCGAGCAGGAGCTCGCGAAGGAGTACGGGCGCAAGACGAGCGACGAGGACACGCGCGACGGGCTGACGCGCGATCAGTTCCTCGCGGAGATGTGGCGGTGGATGGAGCACTACAAGCCGCGCATCTACCGCCAGCTCCGGATGCTCGGGTGCTCGCTCGACTGGACCCGGGTCCACTTCACGATGGATCCGGACATGCAACGGCGGGTGCGGATCCACTTCATCCGGCTGTACAAGGGCGGCCACCTCTACCGCGCCGACCGGATCGTCCACTGGTGCCTCACCTGCCAGACGACGTATTCGGACATCGAATCCAAGCACGTGGAGCGCGTCGACGCGTTGAGCTACGTGCGCTATCCGTGGGCCGACCCGATGCCGCCGGGCACGCCCGACGTGATCGTCGCGACGACGCGACCGGAGACCATCGTGGCGGACACCGCGGTCGCGGTGCATCCGGCCGACCAGCGCTGGCGGGCGCTCATCGGCCGGGAGGTCCTCGTCCCGGTCGCCGAGCGCCGCGTCCCGATCATCGCCGACGAGGCCGTCGACCCGGCCTTCGGGACGGGTGCCCTGAAGGTGACCCCGGGGCACGACGCGACGGACTTCGAGATCGGCCAGCGGCACGGCCTGGCCGTGCTCTCGGTCATCGACACGCGCGGCCGGATGACGCCCGCCGCGGGCGTGCTCGCGGGCCTCGACCGCGACGCCGCGCGCGCCGCGATGGTCGAGCGTCTGCGGGCGGCCGGGCTGCTCGTGAAGGAGGAGCAGATCACGCACGCGGTCGGCGTGCACGATCGCTGCGGCACGATCGACGAGCCGCTCGTCCTGAAGCAGTGGTGGCTCCGGATGGCCCCGCTGGCCGCGCCGGCGATCGCCGCGGTGCGGGATGGACGGACGCGCATCGTGCCGCGGAAGTTCGAGAAGATGTACTTCCAGTGGCTCGAGAGCATCCGCGACTGGAACGTGTCGCGGCAGATCTGGTGGGGCCACTCCATCCCGGTCTGGTACTGCCGTGATTGCGACGAGATCGTCGTGCCGGACGAGGACGGCCCCGACCCGACGGAGTGCCCGCGCTGCCGCTCTCACGACCTGCGGCACGATCCCGACGTGCTCGACACCTGGTTCAGCTCGGCACTGTGGCCGCATTCGACGCTCGGCTGGCCCGAGCGGACGGCGGATCTCGCGCGCTTCTATCCCGGAAGCGTCCTCGAGACCGGCTACGACATCCTGTTCTTCTGGGTGGCCCGGATGATGATGATGGGCATCCACAACATGGGCGACGTGCCCTTCCGCGTCGTCTATCTGCACGGCCTCGTCCGGACGGGGACCGAGAAGATGAGCAAGTCGAAGGGGAATGTCGTGAGCCCCGTCGGGATCGTCGAGGAGCACGGCGCCGATGCGCTCCGGTTCGCGCTCGTGAGCGGAGTGTCGGCCGGCGCCGACAGCCAGCTCGCGGAGGGCAAGCTCGAGAACGGCCGTCACTTCGTGAACAAGCTGTGGAACATCGGTCGCTTCACGCTCGCCCGGATCGACGCACGCCCCGGTGCGCTGCGCGGCGCGATCGATCGATCGCCGACGGACGACCCGGCGCTGACCGATGCCGACCGTTGGATCATCTCGCGCACCGAGGCGGCGGTCACCGAGCTCACCCGGCTCATCGAGAGCTACCTCTTCGGCGAGTACGCGACCGCGCTGCAGCAGTTCGTGTGGGGCGAGCTCGCGGATTTCTACGTCGAGCTCGCGAAGCCCGCCCGGCGGCCGGCCGGCTCGGAGGACGCCGCGGCCCGGACCCTCGCGTACGTCCTCGATCGGGTGCTCAGGCTCGCCCATCCGATCATCCCCTTCGTCACCGACACGCTCGCGCTCCAGCTCTGGGAGCGCGGCGCGACGGCCGATGGCGCCCCCTCGCTCGTCGTCGCGCCGTGGCCGCAGGCCGGCGCGCGCGACGAGGCGCTCGAGGACCGGTTCGGCACCGTCATCGATGTCGTGCGAGCGATCCGCAGCCGCCGTCAGGAGGCCGCGATCCAGCCCAGCATCCGGTTGACGGTGGCGCTCGGCGGCGATGCGGACCCGCTCCGCTCGTGCGAGGCGCTCATCGGTGCGCTCGCGAACGCCGACATCCGTTTCGGTGGAGGCGAGGCGGCGCCGACCATCGTCCGCGGGGTCGAGATCCGGCTGGCCATCCCGCGTGACGCCGCCGCCGAGCGCGGGCGGCTCGAACGTGACCTGGGCGAGGCGAGGGCGCTCCTCGAGCGGTCGCGCACGCTCCTCGGGTCGACCTTCGCCGCGAAGGCGCCGGCGCCGGTGGTCGAGAAGGAGCGCGAACGGCTGACCGAGCGCGAGGCGGCGGTGGCGACGTTGGAAGCGGAGCTCGCGAAAACGGGCTGAACGCAGGCGTGCCGTCACGGTACTATGTTGCCCACGTAGTATCGTGTCATGAGGCTGCTCTCGTCGGCGATCGCGCTCGATATCGTCTTGGCCCTCACGCAGCGCCGCGACGGCGCGCGCCTCGCGGAGCTCGCGTCGGCCGTGGGCGCGCCTCTGAGCAGCGCGCAGACCGCGATGAAGCTGCTGGTGGCGGACGGCGTCGTCGGGCGCGGGCCGGCCGGTCGTCCCAGTTATCGGCTCCGTTCGGACCATCCGGCTCAGGACGCACTCATCCAGCTGGCCGCACGCTATGCGGCGCCCGAGCGGCCCATGGCCGTCGTCCTGAAGGCGAATCCGGCGGTCGAGTACGCCGCATGCGACCGCGATGGGTACCTCCTGGTCGAAGCTCCACTCGCCGATCCACGGGACCTCGTGCTGCTCGAGGACGCGCTCCGTCGGATCCGTCGAGACGACACCGGCGATCCGCGGATCGATCGCGTCGGCCACCACGAGCTCGTTGACGCGCTCCGCGACGACTCCACGCTGCGGCGCCGCGCCGAGCGGGCGACGCGCCTCAAAGGGTCACTGGCACGCTCCTTTCCCGGACACCGCATGGTGGGCTCCTCGCACGATCGGAGGCGTTCGATCGCGCCGGTCTCGCGTCGCGCTCTCGCTTCGCTGGCCCGCGCCCATCGGCTCCGCCGCATCCGACTGTTCGGCTCGGCGGCGCGTGGCGAGCTGAGCGACGATTCGGACGTCGACGTGATCGTCGAGCCGCGGCCCGGTACGGCGCTGTCGACCCTCGACCTTGTGCGGATCGAGGCCGAGCTCGAGCGCCTCTTCGAGCGTCACGTGGACGTCGTAACAGCGGGCGGTCTGCGCGAAGAAGTGCGCGATCGCGTGGAGCGGGACGCGGTACCGCTCTATGGATGATCGCGGCCCGGAGATCCTCGAGACGATGCGGGGCGACGCCCGGCAGGCGATCGCCTGGGCCGGCGACGCTGGCGCGGACTGGATCAGTGAGGCCAAGACGGTGGCCATGGCCGCGATGCGGAAGCGCATCTGTTACGACCACGGTCAGCTGGACCTTGCGGTCCTCCAGGAGACGGTGCGACGCGATCTACCCGTGCTGCTCCGTCGGCTGAATGCGATCTCGCGCTGATGGGCGTGCCAAGCCGGCGATAGCCGTCGGCGTCCTCGACGACGGTCCGGATGTCCTGCTGGCCGCGAACGCTCGGTTCGAGATAGCTCGTCCCGATGAGTTCGAACGCCTGCTTGCCCTGGGGGTCGTCGTTCGTCCTGAGCTCTTGAGGACGTCCGTCTCCGAGGCGCGCTTGCCCACCGGCGTGTCATAACCTGACACTTTGGACAGATGGACAAGATTGACATGATGGACAGGTTTTCGGTAGGATCTCGTTTCATGGCTGAGGCGAAGTTCATCCCCGCGAGCGAAGCTGCCGAACGCCTCGGGCTTGCGCTCAATACGGTGAAGCGTCGGATCGATGCGGGAATCCTGGCTGGTTACAAGGACCCGATCACGCAGCGCTACCAGGTGAGCGCGCGGGCCGTCGCGGATCTGCTTGAGCTTCGCGTCGCACTGCGCAGATCGGCTTCACTTCCCGGTGCCGCACGTCCCCGAGCCGATTACCTCGCCCCATCCGTCGCTGCCAAGCGACGGTAGATGTCAGTCGCGCTCGATGACCGGTGGGGCGGGTACAGCCCGCCGCGGCTGACCAACGGCTCGCCGCCGGTTCCAACTGGGCGTCCGCTACCAAGTCGCGGGGATGGCGTTTTCGTTGACTCCAACGTCGTGTACGGCACGGACTGTCGCTTGCCGCTGCTGCTCCTCGCCGGCGCCGACCTGCTGCGCGTGACCTGGTCGCCCTACGTCGCTGCGGAGATTGCCCGCGTCGCCACTCGCGAGCAGGCCCTTTCAGTCGTCGGAGGGGATATGCGGGCCTTGGGAGACGAACTCGAGCGTCGTCGCCATGAGATCGATCGCGTGATCGGCGATCACGAACAGTATTGGCACTCGCCCGGGCCGGCCGATCTTGCCGCGACTTATGCAACGCTCCCGGCGAGCGTGATCCCCGATCCGAACGACATTCCCATCCTTGCTGGGGCGCTCGCGGCGCATGCGTCCTTCTTGCTGACGACGAACAAGAGCGACTTCCCGCATGGGAATGCGTACCGGAGTGTCGTGTTCTGGCATCCGGATACGTTCCTCACTGCGTACTTCGAGAACCATCCCGAGGCGTACGTCTTCGTTCGCGATGAGATGCCTGCCGCGCTCGCGGAGTTCGGCGCTCAGCTACGGCCGTAGCGGGGAGGCTCGCGAGTCGCACGCGCCGTGCCTGATGGGCCGCCGTGGGTTCCTTGGCCCAGCTACCTGCGCTCATCCGCCGCCGGGCTCAGGGGCCGGCTACTGCGGAGCCGCCAGGCGCAGCAGCAGGACGGTCACGCAGCCACGGAGTGGCGGTGTGACCACCTACTGGCTGTCCTTGAGGATCTGGTTCGATTTCGCCCCGGCGTCCTTCACCGCCTTCTCGATGTCGGTGACCTTTCCGGCCGCGACCGCTGTGAGCATGTCCTCGATGACCGTCCGGATGTCCTGCTGCCCGCGGACGTTCGGCTCCGGGTAGCTCGTGCCGATGAGGTCGAACGCCTGCTTGCCCTGCGGATCGTCCTTCGACCACGAGCTCTTGAGGACGTCCGTGTCGGCGGCGGTCCTGCGGACCGGCATGTAGCTGGACTTCACGGCCCAATCCGCGGTCTGCTCCTTGTCGGTGAACCACTTCACGAAGAGCCACGAGGCGAGCTGCTTCTCGGCCGTGCTCTTGAAGATGATGATGTTGGCTCCGTACTGGACCGTCTTCGTCTTCGCAGGATCGGTCTGCGGGATCGACGTGATGCTCCAGTTGATCGGCTGCTTGAAGCTCGACTTGAAGAACGGCCGGCCGGTGCTCGACTCCTGCACGAAGAGCACCTTCGCGGTCCCGAAGTCGGTCTGGTAGTCGAAGCCCTTCGGCACGTACGCGACGCCCTCCTTCAGGAGCTTGTCGAACAGCTTGACCGAGTCGACGGCCTCCTTGCCGTCCCAGGCGACCGTCTTGTTGTCGTCGCTCATGAGCTTGCCACCGCGCGAGAGGACCCAGCCGTTGAACGTGGAGGCGCTGATCCCGGCCGCCCAGCCGTAGCGGGTGACCTTGCCGTCGGCGCCCTTCCTCGACGCCGCGCGGGCGGCGGCCTCGAACTCATCCCACGTCTTCGGCGTGCTCTTCCCGATCTCCTTGAGGATGTCGTCGTTCTGGTAGCTGATCAGGAGCGACTTCGTGAACGGGAACGACAGGAGCTGGTTGCCGAACTGCGGGAAGCGGTTCGTGTCGAAGTACGACTTGTAGATGTCGTCGCGGCCGGCCTTGTCGATCCCGTTCTTCGCGCTGTTGAGGTAGGGATCGAGGTCGAGGCACACGTCGGCCTTCTGGTAGTCGGCGACGAAGCTCTCGTACCCCACCGCGAGCTCCGGCAGCGCCCCGGCCTGGATCGCCGAGAGGTTCTTCTGGTAGAGCTGCGTATAGGTGCCCTGGTACTGCAGCGTGACGGTGATCCCCTTGCCGTTGGCCGAGTTGAATTTGTCGACGGCGTCCTGCAGGGCCTTGGCGTTCGCGCCGGTCTGCGTGTGCCAGAGCGTGAGCGAGACCGGGCCCGTCAGGTCGATGTCCGCCTGGGTCGATGCCGCGGGCGGCGTCGCCGTCCCGCTGCAGGCCGAGGCGAGCACGAGCACC
>DASWCU010000135.1:0-16206 GCA_036389935.1 Candidatus Limnocylindria bacterium | reverse complement strand
GACCGGCGCGACCGGCGGCGTGAGCACTTCCTTGAACGCGCGCTGCAGCGCGATCGCGAGCTCGTCGGCGCGCCGCACCTCGTACGCCCACTTCGTGAACGGCCGCGCCATCGCGGCGAGGTCGGCCGTGAGGATCGGCTCGTGGACGAGCAGGGCCGTGTGGTGCTGACCGGCGGTGACCACGAGCGGCATCCGGGCGCGCCAGGCGTTGTACAGGTTGCCGAGACCGTGACCGAGGCCCGGGGCGACGTGCAGGTTGACCACGCCGGGCCGGTGCGACGTCCGCGCGTAGCCCATCGCCATCGCGACGGCGACGTCCTCGTGCAGGGCCAGCACGTACCGGAGCGACGGGTGGTCGTTCACGCCGTCGACGAGCGGGAGCTCGGTGGTGCCCGGGTTCCCGAAGAAGTACCGGATGTCCAGGGTCTCGAGGAACCGGAAGAACAGGTCGCGCGTCAGGAGCGGCTTGGCCGGGGCGCGAGCTTCGGGCTTCGTCTCCGTCTGCATCTTCGATATATTATAAAAGCATGGCACCGGTGAAGAGCCACCCCGCTGTTCCGGCGCAAGACGTCGTGCCGGCCGGTGGCCTGCGCGCCTTCGTCGGGGCGGTGCTCGAGGCGATCGGCATGCCGAGCGACGACGCAGCGACGATGGCCGAGGCGATGGTCTGGTCGGACCTCCGCGGCATCGCGAAGCAGGGCGTCCTGCGCCTCCCACTCGTGGTCGAGCGGGTCCGCGCCGGCGGGACGCGCGTCCAGGGCGAGATCGTCGTCGAGCGCGACGGGCCATCCTTCGCCGCGATCGCCGGCTGCGACCTCTGGGGTCCGGTCGTCGGCGCCCGCGCGATGCGGATCGCCATCGAGAAGGCCCGGGCGACCGGCGTGGGCGCCGCGGTCGTGCGCGACACGACGTTCGCGTTCGCCCTCGGCTACTACCCCACCCTGGCGATCGCGGAGGGAATGATCGGGCTCGCGATCAACGATTGCCTCCCGCTCATGGCCCCGCCGGGCGGGACGACGAACGTCCTCGGGAACCAGGCGTTCGCGCTCGGCGCTCCCGCCAGGCGCCACCTCCCGCTGCTGCTCGACACCGCGACGAGCGCGATCACCTGGACCGCGATCCACGAGCTGCAGGAGCGCGGCGAGCCGCTGCCGCCGGGCGTGGCCGTGGATCCCGAGGGCCGCCCGACCACCGATCCGGCCGCGGGACTCGCTGGACGGCTGCTCCCGCTCGGCGGCCCGAAGGGCTTCGGCCTCGCGTTGATGTGGGAGGTCCTCGCCGGGGTGCTCGCGGGGGGCGAGCTGTTCGGGAAACGTCTCCGCGGCCCCGACGAGCTCGCGAAGCCGATGGGTACGAACCTGTTCATGCTCGCGATCGACCCACGCGCGTCGATGCCCTACGACCGGTTCCTCGACCGGGTCGATCGGCTCATCGACGACGTGCTCTCCTCACCGCCCGAGCCCGGCATCGATCGCCTCTACGCGCCGGGCGAGCGCGGGCAGCTCGTCGCGGCGGAGCGGGAGCGGAACGGGATCCCGCTCGCGGCGGCGACCATGGCCAGGCTGCGCGCGCTCGGGGAGTCGATCGGGGTCGGCTGGCCGAACGGCTGAGGCACAGCCGCTCCGCCCGGATCAGACCAGGTCGCGTTGAGCGACCGTCGGACCGTTCACCTCGATGACCGGCAGCTGCTTGCTCCGGTCGATCTTGTGCACGTTGAGCCACGCCGCACCGGTGCGGGTGCACTCGCCGTTGCAGGGGCAATCGGGAGCGTTGACCGCGTAGCTCGGCACGAAGTACTTGTGCGCGAGCCGGTACGCCTCCGCTTCGTCGAGGCCCCACGACTCCCAGTTCCGCCGCGAGGCCGCCACGACCTTCGCCGGATCGCCGAGCCGCCAGTACTCGGAGAAGCGGTCGGGCTTCTCGATCCCCAGTGCCCGTGAGAGCACGGTGATGTAGTGGTTGATCCGCAGCCGCTCGCTCGCGAACTTACCGAGCTCGCGGGTGCAGCCGTGGTAGAGCGTGACGATGGTGTCCGCTCCGCTCTCGGCCAGGTAGCCCTCGAGCTCGGCTTGCGCAGCGAGGTACTCATCGGTGCCGATGGTCGCCAGCTTGACGCCCGCGTTGTCGCACAGCTGGAGCGCCGGCGTCTTCGCGTAGCCGACGACCTCGACGCCCGGGATGCGCTCGAGGAGCCGCATGACGATCGGCGGGTGCGCGTCGCGGACCTGGTGCTCGCCGAGATGGCCGTGGACGAGCGCCTTGATGCGCACGCCGCGCTTCCACGGCACCGCGTCGCCCATGGCGTCGAGACGCTCGATGAGGAACGCGGCGAGGCCGTTGCTCTGGAACTCGATCCCGATCTCGGGCAGGACGACGTCGTGGAACTGCATCTCGCACGCCGAGCACCACTGGATCGCGCGCTCGGGATGGTACGAGGCCATGCGGCGGACCGAGGCCTCGACGACGCCGCGCGCGGCGTCCGCGAACTGGCTGTTGCTGTACGGCTTGCCGCAGCAGAACTGCTGGCCCGCGACCGCGGCGAAGTCGACGCCGAGCGTCTCGAGCACGGCCACGGCCTCGCGCATGAGGTGCGGCGTCTGCCGCACGTTGCAGCCGAAATTCATCAGGACGTCCACCCGACGGTCCGGCTCCGCGTGCTTCTCGGTCCATCTGACCTCATCGCGGGCGACCTGGAGATGCTCGCGGTCGAGCATCGCCCGGTAGAACTCGGGATAGGAGTAGTCGCCGATGGACGGGGCCGTCGGCGGCATGGTGGGCTCGATCTCTGTGCTCATCGCTTCATGATATCGGATGCCGATAGCAACGAGCCAGCCGAGCGGCCGGTGCCGCCCCGCGGGCCGGGCGAGCTACGAGGTCGCGATCCCGGGAAGCTGGAGCTCTCTTGCCCGGTGACAGCGCACCCAGCGGCCCGGGGAGAGCTCCTCCCACACCGGCTTCTCGACCTTGCAGCGCTCGATCGCGTGCGGACAGCGCGGATGGAAGTAGCACCCCGATGGAGGCGCCGCGGGGTTCGCGACCTCGCCCGCGAGGGGCTTCCGCTGGGCCCGCAGCCGCGGGTCCGGCTTCGGCACCGAGGCGAGCAGCGCCGCGGTGTACGGATGCTTCGGCTCGCGGAACAAGGCTTCGCGCTCGGCGAGCTCGACCATCTGCCCCACGTACATGACCGCGACGCGGTCGCTGATGTGCTTCACCACGCCGAGGTTGTGCGCGACGAACAGGTAGGTGAGCCCGAGCGTGTTCTGGAGCTCGAGCAGGAGGTTCAGCGTCTGCGCCTGCACCGACACGTCGAGCGCCGACACCGGCTCGTCGGCGACGACGAGCTTGGGGTTGAGGGCGAGGGCTCGCGCGATCCCGACGCGCTGCCGCTGGCCGCCGCTGAACGCGTGGGGGAAGCGGCGCATGTACTCCGGCCGGAGTCGAACGAGGCCCATCAGCTCTTCGACCCGGTCGATCCGCTGCTGCCGGTTCTTCATCCCGTTGACCAGCAGCGGCTCGGCGATGATGTCCAGAACGGACATCCGCGGGTTGAGCGACGAATACGGGTCCTGGAAGATGAGCTGCATCTGACGCCGGAGCGGGCGCAGCTCGCGCTTCGAGATCTTCGCGACGTCGATCGTCCTGCCGGCCGCGGTGCGGAAGAGCACCTCGCCTTCCGTCGGGTCGATCGCGCGAAGGATGCACCGCGACGTCGTCGTCTTGCCGCAGCCGCTCTCGCCGACGAGCGCGAGTGTTTCGCCCTCCTGGACCTCGAAGCTCACGTCGTCGACGGCGCGCACCTGGCCGACCGTCCGGCGCAAGAGGCCGGCCTGGATCGGGAAGAACTTCTTCAGGTGCTTCACCTGGAGGAGCGTCCGGCCGGTGAGTCGCTCCCGCTGCGGCGCGGCGGCCGCGGGCGGTGGGGCGGCGGCGACGCTCATCCCACCGGCTCCCGGACGCTCTCCTTTGGATCGACCCCGGCGCCGGGGTACAGGTGGCAGCTCACGTGGTGGTCTTCCTCGACGCGCACGAGCTCCGGGAGGTCGCGCTCGCAGGTGCCCTTCATCGCGGCGGTGCAGCGCGGGTGGAACGGACAACCGGTGGGCCGGGCGAACGGGTGCGGGATCGAGCCCGAGATGGTCGGAAGCTTCACCCGGGCCTCCTGTTGGATCCCGGGGATGGAGCGGAGCAACGCCTGGGTGTACGGGTGCTTCGGGGCGTGGAAGATCTGGTCGACGGTGCCGTACTCGACGACCCGGCCGAGGTACATGACGACGACGTCGTCCGCCATCTCGGCGATCACGCCGAGGTCGTGGGTGATGAGCATGATCGCCATGCCGGTCTTTCGCTGGAGCTCGCGGAGGAGCTCGAGGATCTGCGCCTGGGTCGTGACGTCGAGCGCCGTCGTGGGCTCGTCGGCGATGAGCAGGCGCGGGTCGGCGGCGAGGGACATGGCGATCATCGCGCGCTGGCGCAGTCCGCCGCTCAGCTGCCATGAGTAGTCAGCGAGCCGTCCCTCGGCGCGAGGGATGCCCACCATCTTGTACAGCTCGACGGCGCGCGCGCGAGCCTGCCGCGGATCGAGCCTCCGATGGAGCCGGATCGCCTCGATGATCTGGTCGCCGACGGTGTGCACGGGGCTGAACGAGGTCATCGGCTCCTGGAAGATGAGGCCGATCTCGCCGCCCCGGATCTTGCGGATCTCGACCCCGTCCGGGTCGAGCGTGGCCAGATCGACGTAGGAGCCGTTCCGCTGGAGAAGGATCTCGCCTCCCACGACGCGGCCGGGTCGCTCCACGATCCGCAGGATCGACCGGGCGGTCACGCTCTTGCCGCAGCCGGTCTCGCCGACGATCCCGAGCGTCTTGCCCGGGCGGACGTCGAAGGTCGCCCCGTCGACCGCGCGGGTCGTGCCCTCGTCCGAGACGAAGTACGTGCGCAGGTCGCGCACGGAAAGGAGCGGCCGGCCCGCCGGCTCGGCCGGATGCAGGGAGATCGTCTCGATCATCTCAGACACCGTAGGGGTCCGCCGCGTCGCGAAGGCCGTCGCCGAGGAAATTGAACGCGAGAATGATCATCGTCACCGGCACCGCCGGCAGCATCAGCCACGGCGAGAGGGCGACCGTCTGGATGTTCTGGGCCTGTTGGAGGAGGACGCCCCACGACATCGCGGGTGGGCGAAGGCCCAACCCGAGGAAGCTCAGCGCGGTCTCGCTGATGATCATCGCCGGCAGCGCGAGCGTCGTCGCGGCGATGATGTGGCTGAGGAACAGCGGGACCATGTGGACGAAGATGATCCGACCCGGCCCGGCGCCGGAGAGCTCGGCGGCCTTCACGAAGTCCTCGTCGCGCAGCGACAGGAAGCGTCCGCGCACCACCCGGGCGAGCGTGGTCCACCCGATCAGCGAGAGGATGATCGTGATCGCGAAGTAGACCTGGATGATGCTCCAGTCCTTCGGCATCGCCGCGGCGAGCCCCATCCAGAGCGGGATCGCCGGGACGGAGTGCAGGATCTCGATGAGCCGCTGGATCACGGTGTCGGCGATGCCGCCGTAGTAGCCGGAGATCCCGCCGAGCAGAACGCCGAGCAGCAGGCTGAGGCTGACGCCGATCAGGCCGATGGTGAGCGAGGTCTGCGACGCGTACATGAGCCGCGACCACACGTCACGGCCCTGGAGGTCGGAGCCCAAGAGGAACAGATTCGCCTCCGCGGGCGCGCCCTGGAGCCCGATGAGATGCACGTTCGACGGGATGACCCCGAGAAGCTTGTAGTCCAACCCCTGGGCGAAGAGCCGCAGGTACATCTTGCGGCTCCGGTCCTCGACGTACACGCGCTTGAAGGTGAGGAGGTCCCGCTCGCCCTTGATCGCGTACACGAACGGCGCGAACCGGCCGTCGTCGAAGAGGTGCACGGTCTGGGGCGGCAGGAGCGACCGCTGCGCCTCCGACGCGAGCGGGTCGGCGTACGCGAGGACGTCCGCGAACACGACCCCCGCGTAGAACAGCAACACCACGAACGCGCTGGCCATCGCGACCCGGTGCTTCCGGAAGCGCCACCACATGAGCTGCCACTGGGACGCGACGGAGATCCGCTCCTCCGCGGACGGCTCCGCGACGACGCCCCCGGGCGATGCCGGCGGCAGGGTCTCGACGGGCTGGACCGGTGGGAGGGCGGTCCGGTCGGATCCGGCGACGACGGCCATCTCAGCGTCCCCCGAACAGCCTGATCCGCGGATCGAGCCACATCAGGATCAGGTCCGAGACGAGGATGCCGGCCACCGTCAGGACGCCGATGAGCATCACGATCGTGCCCGCGAGGAACATGTCCTGCGCCAGGAGGGCGCGCAGGAGCAGCGGCCCGACGGTGGGCAGGCTGAGGACGAGCGAGACGATGATCGAGCCGGAGACGACCTGCGGGAACAGGAAGCCGATCGTGCTGGCGAACGGGTTGAGCGCGACGCGGACCGGGTACTTCAGGATCACGCGCCGTTCGCTCAGGCCTTTCGCCCGCGCCGTGATCACGTAGGGCTTCCGCAGCTCGTCGAGGAGATTCGCGCGCATGATCCGCACGAGCTGCGCCGTCCCGGCGAGGCCGAGCACGAGGGCCGGGATCGGGAGGTGACCGGCGAGGTCCCACGCCTTCGCGAGGCTCCATTCCGCGTCCGCGTACTGCGCCGAGAAGAGCCCGCCGACGTTGGCGTTGAAGGCGATGAACCCGACGTACATGAGGACGAGCGCCAGCAGGAAGCTCGGGACGGCGAGCCCGATGAAGCCGATGAACGTGAAGACGTAGTCGCCGATGGAGTACTGGCGCACCGCCGAATAGACGCCGATGGGCAGCGCGATCACCCACGTGAAGAGGATCGCGGCGACGGTGACGACCATCGTGAGCGCGAGCCGGTCGCCGATCACATCCGCCACGGGACGTTTCCAGTCGAGCGACATCCCGAAGTCGCCCTGCACCATCTGAACGACCCACTTCGCGTATTGCACGTAGATCGGCTGGTCGAGGCCGTACTCGGCCCGCAGGTTCACGGCCTCCGCCTCGCTCGCCGTGCTCCCCGTCTCCGCGAGCTGAGCGAGGTACGTCGTGATGTAGTCACCCGGAGGCAGCTGGATGATCACGAAGGACAGGACGGACACCGCCCAGATCGTGAGGATGCCGAGCGCGATCCGGCGGGTGAGGTAGGTCAGCATGCGGTGAGGTCAGCGGCTCGCCCCGGTCCGCCCACCCGATCCATTCTGGCCTCCCGCTGTCCGCCTGGGCCCCGCTCCGGACCAGCGTCGCGCGTTCGACGAGTGTGCTCTAGATTACGTTCGGCGATATCGGCCGCCGATGCAAGAGGCGGACCGCCGAGAGGGCGGGGGTTCGAACGACCGTCGGGCCGGGCGCTTGCCTGGGGCCAGGGCGTCAATCATGCTTGCCGATAACGCCAGCCGACATCGGCGTTGGGGCGAAGCCAGCTGCAGGAGGGTCTCCCGATGTCCGTGACCGTTCCCGGCCCCGTCAGCGGCGCCCGGCGGCCGCGCCTGCTGACCGCCCTGCCCGGCCCGCGGGCAGCCGCGATCGTGGCACGCGACGCGAAGGCGCTGTCGTCGAGCTTCACCCGACCGTATCCGCTCGTCGTGGAGCGCGGCGAAGGCCTGTGGCTGACGGACGTCGACGGCAACGAGTTCCTCGACCTGACCGCCGGCATCGCGGTGAACTCCACCGGCCACTCCCACCCCGCCGTCGTGGCGGCGATCGAGACCCAGGCCCGCAAGTTCCTCCACATGTCGGGGACCGATTTCTACTACGAGTCCGAGCTGCGGCTCGCCGAGCGACTCCGCGACCTCGCGCCGGTGCGGCCGGAAGCGCGCGTGTTCTTCACGAATTCGGGCGCGGAGGCGATCGAGGGGTCCATCAAGCTGGCGCGCTGGTCGACGAAGCGCCAGAACATGCTCGCCTTCGTGGGTGCGTTCCACGGCCGGACGATGGGCGCGCTCTCCCTGACCGGCAGCAAGGCCGTGCAGCGCGACGGCTTCGCCCCGCTCGTGCCGGGCGTGTTCCACGCCCCGTTCCCGTCGGCGAGCCCCGGCGGGATGACGAGCGACGACGTGTTCCGGCGCATCGACGAGATCTTCCACACCGTCGCGAAGCCGGAGAGCTTCGCGGCGGTCTTCGTCGAGCCGATCCAAGGCGAGGGCGGATACATCGTGCCGCCGGACGACTTCCTCCCGCGCCTGCGCGCGCTGACGCGCGAGCACGGCATCCTCCTCGTCGCGGACGAGATCCAGAGCGGGATGGGCCGCACCGGCAAGCTGTTCGCGGTCGAGCACAGCGGGATCGACGTGGACATCGTCACGCTCGCGAAGGGCATCGCGTCGGGCCTGCCCCTCGGCGCGATCATCGCCGGCGGCGGGATCATGTCGTGGCCGCCCGGGTCGCACGGCAGCACGTTCGGCGGCAATCCGGTCTCGTGCGCCGCGGCCCTCGTGACGCTCGACCTGATCGAGGGCGGCCTCATGCAGAACTCGATCCGGCGCGGCGAGACGCTGCGCGCCGGCCTCGAGGAGCTGCGCGGGCGCTACCCCGCCCTCATCACCGACGTCCGAGGCCGCGGGCTCATGCTCGCGATCGAGCTTCCGCCCGGTGGTGCGGCGAACGAGCTCATGCTCGCGTCGTTCATGCGCGGATTGCTCCTGCTGCCCACCGGCAGCCGGGCGATCCGGCTCAGCCCGGCCCTCACGATCTCGGAGGCGGAGGTCGCGGTCGGGCTCGAGATCCTCGACGCGAGCTTCGCCCAGCTCGCTCCGGCCGCCTGAAGGAGGGCACCATGGCAACGGGGACTCGGGCAGCGGACACTTCGGCGGCGCACCTGGCGCGCGATGCGGAGGCCCGTGGGATCCTCGCGTCGTCCGGCTTCATGCCCGGCACGGCCGCCTCGGGGGTCGCGTTCGGCGGGCGCTTCGTCCCCTCCCCCGACGGCCCGCTGCTCGACAGCCTTGACCCGACGACCGCGGATGCGCTCGCGCGCGTCCGCTCCGCCTCGGCCGACGACTACCACGCCGCCTCCGCGTCCGCGAAGGCGGCGTTCGAGGGGTGGCGGTCGGTGCCGGCCCCCCGCCGCGGCCAGATCGTCCGGCAGCTCGGGGACGCGTTCCGCGCTCGCAAGGAACAGCTCGCCCGGCTGATCACGCTCGAGAACGGGAAGATCCTGAGCGAGGCGCGCGGCGAGGTCCAGGAAGTGATCGACATGTGCGACCTCGCCGTCGGTCTGTCGCGACAGCTCTATGGGCGCGAGATCCCATCCGAGCGCCCCGACCACCGGATCGTCGAGCAGTGGCATCCGCTCGGCGTGCTCGGCATCGTCTCGGCCTTCAACTTCCCCGTCGCCGTGCCCGGTTGGGGTTGGGCGCTGGCGCTCGTCTGCGGCGATACCGTCCTCTGGAAGCCCTCGAGCCTCACGCCGCTCACGTCGATCGCCTGCCAGCGCATCTTCCACGAGGTCACGAACGGCACCGAGGCCGAAGGCGTGTTCTCGCTCGCCATCGGAAGCGGGCCCACCATCGGCGAGGCCCTGCTGCACGACCCGCGCGTCCCGCTCGTGCAGGCGACCGGCTCGTGCGATCTCGGCGAGCGGGTGACATCCGCCGTCGGCAAGCGCGGGGCGCGCGCGATCCTCGAGCTCGGCGGGAACAATGCGGTCATCGTCCTGGCGGACGCCGACCTGGACCTGGCGCTCGGCGCCGTAGTGTTCGGCTCCGTGGGGACCGCGGGTCAGCGCTGCACGAGCACCCGCCGGCTCATCCTCGAACGCCCCATCGTGGCCGGCTTCGTCGAGCGGCTGGTGCGGGCATACCGCACGGTCCGCATCGGCGACCCGCTCGACGAGGACACCCTCATGGGCCCGCTCATCTCCGAGGCCGCGGTCGACGCGTACCGTTCGGGGATCGATGAGATCCGGCGGCAGGGCGGCGACGTCCTCTACGGCGGGCACGTTCTCGACGACCGCTCGGGTTACTTCGTCGAGCCGACGATCGTCCGCTCCCGGCCCGACATGCCGATCGTCGCCGAAGAGCTCTTCGCTCCGATCGTGCACGTGCTCGAGGTCGATTCGCTCGACGAGGCGATCGCGGTCAACAACGCCGTCCCCCAGGGCCTCTCGAGCGGACTGTTCACGAACGATCTGCGGGCGGCCGAACGGTGGCTCTCGGCCATCGGATCGGACTGCGGGATCGCCAACGTGAACGCGGGCACCTCGGGTGCTGAGATCGGCGGCGCCTTCGGCGGCGAGAAGCTCACCGGCGGCGGCCGCCAGGCCGGATCGGACGCGTGGAAGTCGTACATGCGGCGCCAGACGAGCGTCGTCAACCATGGTCGAGCGCAGGTGCTGGCCCAGGGCGTACGGTTCGATGTGGAGGAACGAGGGTGAGCACGGCCGTGTTGCCGTCGGCCATCGAGGCCGGCGACATCTTCCCCGACACGGCGCGCGTGACGAGCGCGGGCCGGCTCGAGATCGGGGGATGCGACGTCGTCGCCCTCGCCGAGACGTACGGCACGCCGCTCTACGTGTTCGACGAGGCCAGCCTGCTCGCGCGGGCGCGGAGCTACCGCGAGGCGCTCGCGTCCTCCTATCCCGGCCGCTCCACCGTGTGCTACGCGGCGAAGGCGTACTGCGCGCCGTGGATCCTGCGGCTGCTCGCGAACGAAGGCCTCGGGCTCGACGTCGTCTCGGGCGGCGAGCTGTTCGCCGGCGCGGTGGCCGCGTTCCCGCGCGAGCGGATCTACTTCCACGGGAACAACAAGGGCGCCGACGAGCTCGAGCTCGCCCTCCGCGAGGGGATCGGGCGTGTGGTCCTCGACAACCTCGACGAGATCGCGCTCCTCGGGCGGCTGGCGAAGGATCGCGGCGTCCGGCAGCCGGTGCTGCTCCGCGTGAGCCCGGGCGTCGACGCGCACACCCATGCCCACCTCACGACCGGGAAGCTCGACACGAAGTTCGGCCTCGGGATCGACTCCGGCGCGGCCGAGGAGGGCGTTCGCGCGACGCTCGCGCAGCCGGCGCTCGATCTGCGCGGCTACCACGCTCACATCGGGTCGCAGATCCACGAGCTCGAGCCGTACGAGGCCGAGGCCGACCGCCTCTTCGCCTTCGCGAAGGACATGCGGGCGCGCCACGACGTCGCGCCGAGCGAGATCAGCCCGGGCGGAGGCTACGGCGTCCGTTACACGACCGCGGACCCGACCGTCCGGCCCCGCGACATGATCGGCGAGGTCGGCCGGCTCATGGCCGACGCTGCGCGCCGCTACGGCTTCTCCGACCCGTACCCCGAGCTCACCATCGAGCCCGGGCGCTCCATCGTCGCGCCGAGCGCGATCGCCCTCTATCGCGTCGGGTCGGTGAAGCGGATCCCGGGCGGGCGGACGTACGTCGCGGTCGACGGCGGGATGGCGGACAACATCCGCCCGACCGCGTACGGGGCCCAGTATTCCGCGGTCGTCGCGAACCGCGTGTCCGACGGACCACCCGTCGACGTCGCGGTCGCCGGGAAGTACTGCGAGACCGGCGACATCCTGATCCAGCACGTCGACCTTCCGCTGCCGGCGGTCGGCGACCTCGTCGCGATCGCCACCGCGGGGGCGTACCACCTATCGATGGCGAGCAACTACAACTTGGCGGCGCGGCCTGCGGTCGCCGTCGTCGCGGACGGCGGCGCGCGGCTCGTCCGGCGCCGCGAAACGTACGAGGACCTTCTGGCGCCCGAGATCGGCTGATCGCGGATGGACTTCGCCGTCCCGGCCGAGTGGCAGCAGCTCCTCCAGACGATCCGGCGCTTCACCGAGACCGAGATCGAGCCGATCTGGCGCCAGATCGAGGACGAGGACGCGATCCCGCCGGACGTCCTCCGGAGCGCCGGCGCGCTCGGGCTGTTCGGCCTCACGATCCCCGAGGACTACGGCGGGCTCGGCCTCCCGATGCTCGCGAAGGCGCTCGTGTACCAGGAGCTCGGGCGCAGCCACGCCGGATTCGTCTCGATCATCGGCACGCACTGCGGTATCGGCACGACCGCGATCGTGGCGCTGGGCTCGGAGGAGCAGAAGAACACCTATCTCCCCAAGCTCGCGACCGGCGAGTGGATCGGCGCGTTCGCGCTCACCGAGCCCGGGGCGGGATCCGACGCCGCGTCGATCTCGACGACGGCCGTCCGGCGTGACGGCTGCTGGGTGCTGAACGGGACGAAGCACTTCATCACGAACGCCAAGCTCGCGCAGGTCTTCACGGTGTTCGCGGTCACGGACCGGTCGAAAGGATCGAAGGGGATCTCGGCGTTCATCGTCCCGCGCGACGCGCCCGGACTCTCGATCAGCCGCTTCCAGCCGACGATGGGGCTGCGCGGCTCGCATGTCGCCGAGCTCGCCTTCGAGGACTGCCGCATCCCCGAGGCGAACCTGCTCGGTCCGGAGGGCCTCGGCTACACCACCGCGCTCAAGACGCTGGCCCAGGGCCGCGTCGGCATCTCGGCCCGCTGCGTGGGCGCGTCGGAGCGGCTCATCGAGCTCTCGGTCGAGTACGCGAAGCAGCGCAAGCAGTTCGGGAAACCGATCGCCGAGTTCCAGCTCATCCAGGGCCACCTCGCGGAGATGGCCGCCGAGACCGCGGCGGCGCGCGCGCTCGCCTACCACGCGGCGTGGCTCGTGGACCAGGGAAGCCCGGCGCGGCGCGAGGCCGCGATGGCGAAGCTCGTGTGCACCGAGACGTACGGCCGCGTCGTCGACAAAGCCGTCCAGGTGCACGGCGGGATGGGCTACTGCAAGGACATGCAGGTCGAGCACTTCTACCGCGACGCCCGGATCACCCGGATCTACGAGGGGACGAGCGAGATCCAGAAGCTGATCATCGCCCGCGACCTGCTGGGCAGCAATTGACCGGGGGTGGAAGGGGGCGAAGCCCCCTGCGATGACCAGGAGTGGAAGGGGGCGAAGCCCCCTGCGATGAGCGGATCCCTCGACGGCCTGCGCGTCGTCGACCTCTCGCGCGTCCTCGCCGGTCCGCTCTGCGCGATGATGCTCGGTGACCATGGCGCCGACGTGATCAAGGTCGAGCCGCCCGCCGGCGACGACACCCGGCAGTGGGGTCCGCCGTTCGCGGGATCGGAGGCCGCGGGAGCGCCGGAGGGCTATCGCGGCGAGAGCGCCTACTACCTCTTCTGCAACCGCAACAAGCGCGGAATGATCGTCGACCTGTCGCGCCCGGAAGGGCGCGACGTCGCGCTCCGACTCATCGATCGCGCCGACGTGGTCGTCGAGAACTTCAAGCCGGGCACGCTGGAGCGGTGGGGCCTCGGGTACGACGATGTGCTGCGGGTCCGCAACCCGCGGCTCATCTTCGCGAGCATCAGCGGCTTCGGCGCCGACGGTCCGTACGCGAACCTGCCCGGGTACGACGTCCTCGGTCAGGCGATGGGCGGGATGATGAGCATCACCGGCGAGCCCGGCGCCGGCCCGACGCGGGTCGGGATCGCGATCGCCGACATCAGCTCGGGGCTGTACGCGATGCACGCGATCCTCCTCGCGCTCGCGGCCCGGGAGCGGACGGGTACCGGCCAGCGCGTGGACGCCTCGCTCCTCGAATCGATCGTGAGCCTGCTCACCCACCTCGCGTCGAACTACCTCGTGGGCGGCGTGAAGCCCCGCCAGTACGGCAATTCCCATCCGAGCATCGTTCCCTACCAGCTGTTCCGCACCGCGGACGGCTACATCTACGTCTCGGTCGGGAACGACCGGCAGTTCCAACGCCTCGCGGAGCAGCTCGAACGGCCCGACCTCGCGGCCGACGAGCGCTACCGCACGAATGCCGATCGCGTCGCCAATCGCGGCACCCTCATCCCCGCGCTCGAGGCGGCGCTCGCGGCTCGGCCGACCGCCGCCTGGATCGAGCGCTTCTGGCCGACCGGCGTCCCGGCCTCGCCGGTGGACGATCTCGAGCAGGTCTTCCGGAACCCGCAGGTCCTCCACCGCGAGATGCTCCTGCGCGTCGACCACCCGACGATCGCGGACGGTGTGCCGATGACCGGCATCCCGATCAAGCTGCGGGGCACCCCGGGCGCGATCCGCCGCCATCCGCCGCTCCCCGGCGAGCACACCCGCGAGGTCCTGCGCGAGCACGGCTACGCCGAGGGCGCCATCGAGGCGCTCGAGCGCGCCGGGGTCGTGCGCTCGTGGCGGACGGCGGCGGTGACCGCGCCGGCGCGACCGTAGCGCCGTCCGCGCTAGACTCGTCGTGCCGGTAACGTCGCACGATATCGGGTCCCGATGGAGGAGAGGCATGGCCGGACCGCTCGCGGACGCCCTCGTCGCTCAGCTCAAGGAGCTCGACCGGTGGTTCGAGGGGCGGCTCGTGCCCGAGCCCGCGCCGTCGGACGAGCTCGTTCCAGCGGAGCGCTACCTCGAGCCCGACTTCCTCCGGGACGCCATCGCGCGCGCCGCGTCCACGCAGCTGCACGCGAAGCATTACGTCCCCGGGCTCGAGCTCCCGGATGACGACGCGAACATCGACCTGCGGATCGCCGTCTCGCGGTTCACGCGCCAGTACGCGTCATCGCTGTCGGCGGTCGCCCTCGTCGCCCTCGGTCGCGGTGTCGGGCTCGACCTGTCCGCGCCGCGGTGCCGGATGATCGTCCGGAGCAACATCCCGTTCCTCGTCTCGGTGGAGACGCGGGAGGACGAAGCGCTCCGCTGCGCCGAGCGGCCGACGACGCTGCCCGCGTCGGGCCCGACGGTCGCGACGCTCGCGGAGCTGCGCGAGCACGTCTGGCGGAAGCTGTATGCGGAGAACATCGGGCCGCTCCTCGAGCGCGCGCGCGAGGTGACGAGGGTGTCGCCCCGGCTCATGTGGTCGAACGTGGCGGAGTGGCCCGGACTCGTATCCGACGCGGCGGACGAATACCTCTCGCCCGAGCGAGCGGCGCCCTTCGTCGAGGACCGCATCGCGCTCCTGGACGCGCCCGCGCTGCCCGGGATCGACGGTCCGAACCCGATGCGCGGACTGCTCGAATGGAGCGATCCCGTGCCCGACATGCCGCATGGCCACGCCTACCGGCACGTGTGCTGCGTCACCTTCTACCTGCCCGACCGGCTCGGCCGGCTCTGCGCGAACTGCCCGTTCCTCACCGCCGAGGAGCGGCTCGCGATGGTCCGCGAACGGCGCGGCGTTCCGATGGGCACGCCCGGCGGTCCGGCGGAGCAGCATGCGATCCAGCGCGGCCTGGAGAAGCTCGGGCTCGTCCCGCGGTGACGGTCACCCTCGACCTCGCGAGCGCGATCTCGACATCGCTGGAGGGACGCCCGGTCCGATCGGAGGGAACATGATGCAGGCGACGATCGATCTCACGCCGAGCGCGGCCGAGAAGCTGCGCGAGCTGCGCGGCGACGACCCGGAGCGCGCGATCCTCCGCGTGTACGTGGCGGGCAAGAGCTGCTGCCGGTACCAGTACGGCCTCGCGTTCGACGCGAAGGCCGATGAGAGCGACGCGGTGAGCGAGGTGCACGGCGTCAGGCTCGCGGTCGACGCCGAGAGCCGGCCGTACACCGAGGGCGCGAGCATCGACTGGGTCGAGACGCCGGACGGCTCGGGCTTCGCCGTGCGCGGGCCGCGCATCGAAGGCGCCGGCTGCGCCTGCGGACGGCAGTAGCGCCCGGCGCCGGCACGAACGCGCCGCGGATGGGCTTCCACCACACGTGAAGGGCCGCGCCGAGTGAGCGGCGCGACCTTCGCGGCGCTCACCCATCGCGGCTTCCGGCTGCTCTGGTCCGGCATCGGGGCCTCGCAGATCGGCGACCAGATGGTGGTCTTCGCGCTGGGCTGGCTCGTCGTCGACATCGCCGTCCGCGAGGGCACGCCGCAGCTGGGACCGCTGTACCTCGGGCTGCTCGGCCTGTCGCGCGCCGGCCCGGGCCTGGCGCTCGGGCTGTTCGGCGGTGTCTTCGCGGATCGGCTGGACCGGCGCTCCGTCCTGCTCGCCACGCAGACGACGGGTGGTCTCGTCGCGCTCGGACTGACCGCGCTGGCGCTCAGCGGCAACGTCGGCCTGCCTGCGATCATGGCGCTCGTCGTCGTGAGCGCGACCGCCGGTGCCTTCGATCTGACCACGCAGCACGCCACGCTACCGCGGCTCGTCCCGGAGCGGGATCTCATGAGCGCCATCGGCCTGACGAACACGACCACC
>DASWCU010000134.1:0-10162 GCA_036389935.1 Candidatus Limnocylindria bacterium | reverse complement strand
CGTCCGCCGTTACGGCGAGCAGGGATTGCCGGCCGACCTCACCCGCTACGTCCGCGACCGGCCGGGGTACGACTACCGGCATCACGCCGAGTCGGGATCGTCCAACGCGGGATTCGTCGACGACGAGTCGGTCGATCGCTTCTGCGTGAGCGGCGAGGTCGGCGAGCATGTCGAGAAGCTCCACGCGCTCGCCGAGGCGGGGACCGCCCAGTTCAACCTCTACCTCATGAGCGGCGACGAGGAGCGGCAGCTCGAGGAGTACGGCGCGCGCGTGATCCCGGCGCTGCGGAGCGTGGCGCCGGCGTCGCTCGCCTGACGGTCGCTCAGGCCGATCCGGCGCGCCGCGCATAGTGCCGGCGGGCCTTGGCCCGGTTGCCGCACGAACGCATGTCGCACCAGCGCCGGCTCCGGTTCTTGCTCGCGTCGACGAACACCCAGTCGCAGGTCTCGGACGCGCATTCGCGGACGCGCGCCAGCCGCTCCGGCGATCCGAGCAGCTCCAGCGCGTCGCGTGCGGCCGCCCAGCGCACCGCGTCGAACGATCCCTCGTCGGCGACCCACCGGTAGGCGCCATCCGATGCGGTGGCGGTCGCGTGCGCGAAGGCCTCGGCGGCCGCGTGCGTGATGAGCGTCAGGTCGTCGGGCATCGCGGACCGACCGGCCGCGACGGAACGGAATGCGCGGAACAGCGCCTCGCGAAGCTGGACGGCGCGGCGCAGCGCGGCGGCCGCCGACTCCGGATGCGATCGGGCGCGCCGCTGCTGTTCCGCCGCCGACCGGGCCGACAGCACACCGGCCTGGCGGGCGAACGCGACGACATCGGCGAACGATCCCAGGTACTCGCGCGGGCGCTCGCGCGATCCGCCGAGGGTGTTCGCGAAGTCGAGGGACAGGGCACCGCCGCTCTGGTCGAACTCCCGCTCGGGTGTAGCCAATCTAACTCTCCAAAACCACTTTACAGGTTAGCATGGGCGTCGATCTGCGCCGAGCAGACGCAGGTCGGGAGAGGTGAACAATGGAGATCGGTCTGCTCGTCCTCGCGGTCGTCGCACTGGACGTCCTCGCCACCGGACTCGGGTACGACAGCCGCTCGTGGTCATCCGAAGCGCAGACGCAGCGGGCGGTCGACGCGATCAGGAACGGAGACGCGGCGGGCTTCGAAGCCGCGGTCCGAGAGCTGGAGCGCCAGCCGGCCCGCGTCTACTAGCGGATCCGCGCTCCGTCCTTGACGACGAGCGCGACGCGCTCGCGGTCCTTGAACAGAGCGATGTCGTCGAGCGGATCGCCGCGCACGCCGATGAGGTCGGCGCGCTTCCCCGGCTCGATCGTGCCGACCAGATGGCCGACCCGCGCGCATTCGGCGGCGGTCTTCGTCGTCGCGACGATCGCCTGCATCGGGCTCATGCCGCTCTCGACCATCAGGGCGATCTCCTCGGCGTTGGTGCCGTGCGGGCCGACGCCGGTATCGGTGCCCATCGCGATCGGCACGCCCAGCTCGACGGCCATCCGGAACGACCCCCGGTGGGCGTCGAGGACCTCTTCGGCCTTCCGCTTCGCGTACGGCGGGATCGACGCCGGGTCGCGCTCGGCGCGACGGAGCACCCAGAGCGGCGCGACGAGCGTCGCGACGAGATAGGTCCCGCGCGTGCGCATCTCGACGCAGGTCTCCTCATCGAGGTAGATGCCGTGCTCGATCGACTCGATGCCGGCCACGACGGCGTTCTTGATGCCCTGGGTCGCCTGGGCGTGCGACATGACGGTCTTCCCCGCCGCGTGGGCCTCGTACACGATCGCCGCGATCTCGTCCGGCGAGAACCCGGTCGCGGTCGGCTCGTCGCTCGGGGACATGACGCCGCCCGACGTCATCACCTTGATCTGATCGGCGCCGGCGCGAATGAGCTCGCGCGTCGCTCGGCGCACGTTCTCGACACCGTCTACCACTGTGACGGGATGTTCCGGGTCGTCGGCGCGAACGCGGACGCCCATCGGCATGAGCGTGTCTCCGTGGCCGCCTGACTGCGAGAGCGCGCCGACGGCGAGCCGCAGCCGCGGCCCCGGGAACAGACCCTGCTCGATCGCGAGCTTCACCCCGCGCGGGGTGCCGGCGGCGTCGCGCACGGTGGTGAAGCCGGCCTCGAGCGTCGTGCGCGCGTTCGCGAGCGCCTGCGCGACGTTGAGGCTGAGCGGCGTGAGCAGTCGTTGCTGGATGCTCTCGGCGTTCGCGGTGAGATGGACGTGGCAGTCGACGAGGCCCGGCAGGACCGTGAGCTCGCTCGCGTCGATGACCGTCGCGCCACGCGGGACGTCGGCCGCGATCCGCTCGATCGCTCCGTCCTCGATCAGCAGGACCGCGCCGCGCCGCGGATCTGCGCCGGTGCCGTCGATGAGCGTCCCGCAGGGGACGGCGAGCGTCACGCGACGGCGGCCTGGAACGCGGGGCGGACCTCCGTCGCGATCCGCTCGATCGTCTCCAGGTCGTACGGGGCCATGAAGTAGAGGATGAAGCCGCGCGCCCCGGCCCGCCACAGCGCCACCAGCCGCTCGACGAACGCGTCGACGGTATGGATCGGGTTCATCGCGGGTCGCTCCGTGGCACGGGAACGGGCCCGGACCCGCTCGAGCTGGGCCTCGACCGCGCCCACGTCATCGCGGAGCACGACGTCGGGCCGGACGGTCGTGAGCGGGGTGATCTCAGCGATGTCACGCCCGGCCTCGTCGCAGTGCCGGCGCAGGACCTCGAGCTTGTGCGCGATGACCTCGGGCGCGCCGTGACCATGCCAGTAGTCCGCGTGACGGGCGACGGCGCGCAGGGTCCTGCGCTCGCCGCCGCCGCCGATGAGCAGCGGCAGGCGGCGCTGCACCGGCTTCGGCTCGCAGCGCGCGTCGGTCAGTCGGTAGTACCGGCCCTCGAAGCTCGCCACCGGCCGATCGAGGAGCAGGCGGATCGCGGCAGCGGCCTCTTCGAGCCGTCCGAGCCGGCCGCCGACGCTCGGGAAGCGGATCCCGTACATGGCGTGTTCGCCCTCGTGCCAGCCCGCGCCGATGCCGCAGATCGCGCGGCCATCGGTGGTGTGATCGAGCGTCGCCGCCATCTTCGCGAGGACCGCCGGGTGCCGATAGGTGATGCCGGTGACCAGCGTCCCGATGCGCACTTGCGTCGTGATGGCGCCCCACGCCGCGAGGAGCTGCCAGGCCTCGTACATCGGTCCGGCCTCATCGCCGTTGAGCGGCACGAAGTGATCCCACGTCCAGAGCGAGTCGAACGCCAGGCGGTCGACGAGGAGCGCCGCGTCTCGGAGCTCAGGCCAGGTCGTGTGCTGCGCCGGGAGATTGATCCCCCAGTGCGGTCGCGATCCGGTTACGGGAGCGTTCCGGTCTCCGCGTAGCGGTCGCCGATCTCGAGCGCCTCGTCGATCGCGCGCACGCCGATGCGCAGCTCCTCGTCGGTGACGATGAGGGGCGGCGCGATGAAGAGCATGTTCCAGCGACAGAACACGTACACGTCGCGCCGCATGAGCGCGGCGCGGAGCGCGTTCTGGAGCGCGCTCGACGGCCCGTTCCAACGCTCGAGCATCTCCTTCGTCCGGCGGTCCTTGACGAGCTCGATCCCCCAGAAGAGACCGCGCCCGCGCACGTCACCGATCGACGGATGCCGGTCGGCGAGCGCGCGAAGCTCGCGCCCGAGGAGCTCGCCGCTCTCGGCCGCGTGCTCGATCAGGCCGTCCGCCTCGTACGCCTCCAGCGTGGCGATCCCCGCCGCGCACGCGAGGGCGTGACCGCTGTAGGTGAGCCCGCCCCAGTAGATGTGATCGTCGAAATGGCGCGCGATCGGTTCGTCGACCATCGCGCCGCCGAGCGGCGCATAGCCCGAGGTCACGCCCTTCGCGAAGGTCATGATGTCGGGCACGACGTTCCAGTGCTCCGCGGCGAAGTACTTGCCGGTGCGGCCGAATCCGGTCATGACCTCGTCGAGGACGAGGAGGATGCCGTGCGCGTCGCAGAGGGCACGGAGGCCCTGGAGGAAGCCGTCGGGCGGGACGATGAGCCCGGATGTCCCCACGATCGGCTCGAGCAGGATCGCGGCGATGTACTGCGGCCCCTCGTACCAGATGACCTCCTCGACGTGGGCGAGCGCCTTCTGCGCGTCGGCGCCGAACGGCGACCGGTACGGGTCCGGGTTGAGGAAGTGCACGATGCCGGTGATCCCGGGCTCGCTGGCCCATCGCCGGTTGTCGCCCCCGAGGCTCATCGACCCCTGCGTCTGGCCGTGGAAGCTCCGCCACTGGGTCAGGATCTTGTGCCGGCCGGTGTACGAACGCGCGAGCTTGATCGCGTTCTCGTTCGCCTCGGTACCGCCGGTCGTGAAGATGGTCTTCACCAGGTCGCCGGGCGCGATCTCCGCCAGCTTGCGCGCGAGCGTGGCCTGGGCCTCCGTCGTGAATGTCGGCGCCGCGTAGCAGAGCGTCTCGGCCTGCTCCTGGATCGCGCGCACCACGCGAGGATGGCCGTGACCGAGATTCGAGTTGACCAGCTGCGAGCTGAAGTCGAGGATCCGCCGCTCACCCGAATGGAGCCACACGCCGTCGGCGCCGGTGATGACGAGGGGCGCGACGCTCGCCTGCGCTGACCAATTCACGAGCACATGCGCCTTCGTGTCGGCGAGGACGCGAGCGAGGTCGGCACCTCTGCTGGTGAGCGTCATCGGCGTTCGGACTATACGCTCGGAGGCCACATCGCGACGGGGGTAGCGATCCGTGATCCCATTCGGCCTTCAGCTCCATCCGCAGTTCACGACATGGGACGAGGTGCGCGACGCCGCGCTGCTCGCGGAGCAAGCGGGCTGGGACGCCCTCATGACCTGGGACCACTTCGTGCCGCTCTCCGGCGACGTGACCGGGCCCAACTTCGAGGGCTGGCAACTGCTCCCCGCCCTCGCCGCGATCACGACGAAGCCGCTGATCGGGATGCTCGTGACGGGCAACACGTACCGGCATCCGGCCGTGCTCGCGAACATGGTCGCCACGCTCGACCACATCTCGCACGGCCGCGCGGTCCTCGGCATCGGCGCCGCCTGGAAGGAGCACGAGCACCGGATGTACGGCATCCCGTTCGATACGCCCGGTGTCCGGCTCGCGAAGCTCCGCGAGGCGACGAAGGTCATCCGGGCGCTCCTCGACGACGGCACGGTGACCCACCACGGCAAGCACTACGAGCTCACCGACGCGACCCTCGGGACACGGCCGATCCAGAAGCGGCTGCCGATCCTCGTGGGTGGCGGTGGCGAGCAGAAGACGCTGCGGATCACCGCGCGCTACGCCGACTGGTGGCACGGGTTCGGGACGCCGGACATCATCCGGCACAAGCTCGACGTGCTGCGGCAGCACTGCGACGAGGTCAAACGCGATTTCGCCGAGATCCTGCCTACAACGGGCGGGCAGATCCTCGTCCGCGACGACCTGAACGCGGTCGATCAACGGATGCGTGAGGTCGCGCGGCGCAGCCGGGCCGAGGGCGGGCAGCGCGCGGCGACCGCGGGGAAGCCCGAGGACATCGTGAAGCGGCTGCTCGATCTGCACCGCTCGGGCATCCGCGGGTTCCTATTCGGGATGTCGCCGCCGTACGACCGCGAGACGATCGAGCGCGTGATGACCGAGGTGAAGCCCCGCTTCCTGGAGCTCGCGGCCTAGCCGATACTCGCCGGCATGACGGTCGCAAAGCGCACCAGGGGCCCACGCGCGACGGACCGCGAGACCGCGAGCGCGGAGGTCCTTCGGCTCATCCGCGATTCGGCGGGCGATCTCCAGGTCGTCCTCGACGCGGTCGTGGAGAGCTGCCGGCGTCTCTGTGACGCGGAGTGGGCGTACCTCTATCGCTACGAGGGCGAGCGGTTCTGGCTGGCCGCCACGAGCGGACGGGCGCCCGCGGCCGAGCAGCAGCGGTGGTGGGACGCTCCGGTCCGCGGTGCCTTGATGGGCCGAGTGTTCCTCGGTCGCGCGACCGTGAACGTCGCCGACATCCGGGCCGATCCCCAGTTCGCCGCGCTTCGCGGTGGGACGGACAGCGAACGCGCATTCCACGCGTACTGGTGGTCGTTGGGATTCCGCTCACAGCTTGGCGTCCCGCTCATCCAAGGCGATCGGGTCATCGGGCTCATCGGCCTGGCCCGGTACGACGTCAAGCCGTTCACCGCGGATCAGGCGCGCCTCGTCGAGACGTTCGCCGACCAGGCCGTGATCGCGGTCGAGAACGCGCGGCTCATCGATGCGACCAGAACGGCCCTCGAGCGCCAGACCGCGACCGCGGACGTCCTCAAGCTCATCAGCCGTTCGACGTTCGAGCTCGCTCCGGTGCTGGACGCGCTCATCGAGACCGCGGTGCGGCTGTCCCACGCGGAGAGCGGGGTGATCATCCGCCGGGAGGCCGACGGCTACGTGGCCGTCGCCGCGTACGGCCTCGATCCCGCATTCCACGCCCGCGAGATCGGGTACCGGCTCCGGCCAGGCCGCGGGCCGGCGGCGCACGCGGTCGCCGAGCTTCGCCCGGTCCAGATCGACGATGTGCAAGCGGTCGCCGAGCCAGAGATCAGCCCGGCCACCTTGCAGCTGCGGAAGGAGGAGGGCATCCGCACGGTCCTTGCCGTGCCGCTGCTGCGCGACGGCGCCGCGATCGGCGCCATCTCGCTTCGGCGGAACGAGGTCAGGCGGTTCACCGAGGCCGAGATCGAGCTGGCATCGACGTTCGCCGACCAAGCTGCGATCGCGATGGAGAACGTGCGGCTCTTCAACGAGACGAAGGAGGCGCTCGAACGGCAGACCGCGATCGGCGAGGTGCTCCGGGCGATCTCCGGCTCCCCGACCGAGCTCCAGCCCGTCCTCGACACCGTCGCCCGCAACGCCGCGCGCTTCTGCGCCGCCGAGGAAGCATCGGTCATGCTCGCTCGTGACGGGGTGCTTCACGCGCCCGCGTACAGCGGTCCGATGGCCCCGGACATCGACGACGTCGCTCTGGACCGCGCGTCGGTCGCCGGCCGCTCGATCGTCGATCGGCGGACGATCCACGTCGCGGACCTGCAGGCGGACGCCGGGAACGAGTATCCGGTCGGCCGAGCGATCGCCAAGCAGCTAGGCCACCGGGCCGTGCTCGCGGCACCGCTTCTATCCGAGGGTCACGCGCTCGGGGCGATCCTGCTGCTACGAAAAACGGCCGAACCCTTCACCCCGAAGCAGGTGGAGCTCCTGGAGACATTCGCCGACCAGGCGGTCATAGCGATCCAGAACGTGCGGCTGTTCAACGAGAAGGCCGACGCGCTCGAGCAGCAGACGGCCACGGCCGAGGTGCTCAACGCCATCAGCAGCACGGCATTCGATCTCCCGCGGGTGCTCGAGACCGTGATCGCGCACGCGACTCGCCTCAGCGACGCGGAAAACGGGTTCGTCTATCAGCTCGAAGGCGAGCTCCTGCGGATGACCGCGGCACACGGCCCGAAAGCCGCGCTGATGCGCGAGTGGCAGCGCGAGCATCCGATCCGAGCGGACTACGTCGGCTCGTCGACGGGTCGCGCGTTCACCGAGCGGCAAACGGTGCACATCCCGGACGTGGACGCGGACCCCACGTACACGTACCGCGAGGCGCAGCGCCTCGGCGATTTCCGCGTGCTGCTCTCGGTACCGCTCCTGCGCGAGGGACGGGCCATCGGCGTCATCGCCCTCTGGCGCACCGAACCGCGCCCGTTCGCGCCCGAGCAGATCGCGCTCGTCGAGACCTTCGCCGATCAGGCAGTCATCGCGATCGAGAACGTGCGCTTGTTCACGGAGACGAAGGAGGCGCTCGAGCAGCAGACGGCAACGAGCGAGGTGCTCAAGGTCATCAGCCGCTCGACCACCGACCTTCAGCCGGTGTTCGACATCGTCGTCGAGCGCGCGGCACGGCTCTGCGGCGCCGATGTGGCTTGGCTGACGCGGATCGACGGGGGGATCTTTCGGCGCGCCGCCGGTTTCGCCGCGGACGCCGACCTATCCGAGCGACTGCGCGGTTGGCAAGGCCGGACGGCGCCCCTCGACCGCGGCTTCATCATGGGCCGGACCATCGTCGACCGGCGCACGATCCACGTCGCCGACATTCCGCAGGACCCGGAGCTGGCGCGCTCGGGCGGGGTCAACGAGCTCGGTGGCCGGACCGCGCTGGGAGTACCGCTGTTGCGCGACGGCGAGCCGATCGGCGCGATCGTCCTGATCAGGCTGGCGGTACGGCCGTTCTCCGAGCGGGAGATCAAGCTCGTCGAGACATTCGCCGATCAGGCGGTCATCGCGATCGAGAACGTGCGCTTGTTCAACGAGATCCAGCAGAAGAGCCGCGAGCTCGAGGCGGCGAACCGCCACAAGAGCGAGTTCCTGGCGAACATGTCGCACGAGCTCCGGACGCCGCTGAACGCGGTGATCGGGTTCTCCGAGGTGTTGCTCCAGCGGATGTTCGGTGAGCTCAACGAGCGCCAGGCCGACTACCTGCAGGACATCGTCGGCTCGGGCCGGCACCTGCTCTCGCTGATCAACGACATCCTCGACCTGTCCAAGATCGAGGCGGGCCGGATGGAGCTCGAGCGGTCGTCCTTCTCGCTCCGCGCCGCGCTCGAGAACGGCATCACGCTCGTGCGCGAGCGGGCGACGAGCCATGGCATCCGCCTCGCGCTCGACGTGCAGCCGGGGCTCGATGACATCGTCGCCGACGAGCGCAAGCTGAAGCAGGTCATCGTGAACCTGCTCACGAACGCGGTGAAGTTCACGCCGGATGGCGGGAGCGTCAGCCTCCGCGCGACCCGCGCGGACGAGGAGGTCCGCGTCGCGGTGCATGACACGGGCATCGGGATCGAGCCGGCCGACCAGGAGCGCATCTTCGAGGAGTTCCAGCAGGCGCGCCGGCTCGGGGAGCAGGCCCGGGAGGGGACCGGCCTCGGCCTGACCCTCTCGAAGCGGATCGTCGAGCTGCACGGTGGCCGCATCTGGGTCGAGAGCGCGCCGGATGAGGGCAGCACGTTCACGTTCGCCATTCCCGAGGGGCAGAGCGCCTGATGGCCGGCGAGCTGATCCTCATCGTCGAAGACAACGACAAGAACCTGAAGCTCGCGCGCGACGTGCTCCAGTTCCACGGGTTCCGGACGGTCGAGGCGACCGACGGCGAGTCGGCGATCCGGATGAGCGCGGAACACCTGCCCGCGCTCATCCTCATGGACATCCAGCTGCCCGGCATCGACGGGATCGCCGCACTCGCGCGGATCCGGGCCGACGCGCGGACGGCGGGGATCCCGACCGTCGCCCTGACCGCATCCGTGATGAGCGGCGACCGCGAGCGCTTCACCCAGGCGGGGTTCGACGGCTTCATCGCGAAGCCGATCGACGTCTCGCGTTTCCCCGATCAGGTCCGCGAGCACCTCGGAAAGCGCGCGTGAAGATCCTCGCCGTCGACGACATTCCGCGGAACCTGAAGCTCCTCGAGGCCGTCCTCGTCCCACAGGGCTACGAGGTCGTGACCGCGGCCACCGGAGAGGACGCGTTGCTTGCGGTCGACCGGGAGCGACCCGATCTCGTGCTGCTCGACATCATGCTGCCGGGGATCGACGGCTACGAGGTGTGCCGGCGCCTGCGGGCCGATCCGACGTGGAGCTTCCTGCCGGTGGTGATGGTGACGGCGAGCGGGCCGGCGGAGAAGCTGAAGGCCATCGAGGCGGGCGCGGACGACTTCGTCCCGAAGCCGTTCGACCAGCCGGAGCTGCTCGCGCGCGTCCGCTCGCTGCTTCGCGTGAAGACGTACCACGACACGGTCGAGCGGCAGCGCGGCGAGCTCGCGGAATGGAACGAGACGCTGGAGCAGCGGGTGCGGGCACAGGTCGACGAGCTCGCGCGGCTCGGCCGACTTCGCAGCTTCCTGTCGCCGCAGATCGCCGAGCTCATCACCTCGCACGACGCGGAGCGGCTCCTCGAGGCGCACCGCCGCGAGATCACGGTGGTGTTCGCCGACCTGCGGGGCTTCACGGCGTTCTCGGAGACGGCCGAGCCCGAGGAGGCGCTCGGCGTGCTCCGCGCGTACCAGGCCGCGATGGGCGAGGTGATCTTCGGGCACGGGGGCACGCTCGAACACTTCGCCGGCGACGGGATGATGGTCTTCTTCA
>DASWCU010000133.1:0-5020 GCA_036389935.1 Candidatus Limnocylindria bacterium | reverse complement strand
ATGCGGTACCAGTCGGAACCGCCCTTGCGAGCGTGAGTCCGGGCGAGACCAAAGCAGCCCTCCGCGTCGAGGAAGCCAGCAGCCCACGCAAGCTCGAGGTGGGGGGCATCAGTCGCGTCGACCGTCGACCATAACGACCGGGGCGGAGTCCGTCGGGCCTTGCGGCGAACATACGTCCCGGACTCGTATTGGAGGTCCACGATCTTGATCGCTTTAACCGCTTGTGCGCGTTTCACTTCACCGAGGTACGGCCACAGGAGGAAGAGGACGTGATTCGCTTCGGCGCGCGCGTGGTAGCGCAGCTTGTACACGCCGATCCGACTTGGCCCACTCAGGTGCCCCATGCTGAGCATCGCGAGCTGGAATCGTCGTAGGACGGCAGGGACACCGTTTCGTCCCGACTGCGGAATGCTGAGATTGAGTTGCGCGTAGCCAGGCCGGCGTTTGGATCTGCGGGCGAAGGTGCTGCCCTCGCCATCGAAGAACCCGGCTGCCCACGCAAGCTCCTCGGGATCCGGCGTGGGCAGGCCCGGCTGCTCGGAGATCACGACGCCATATTAGCACATGCGTTCTAACCGACTGTGAGCCCAACCGCGACCGCGAAGAGCCGCCAGCTCGCGCGGCTCCACCGCGACATCCGCGCATGCACGAAGTGCGTCGCCGCCGAATACCTCGCGTCGGCCATGCCCATCGTCGACGGCAAGGCGACCGACCGCGTGATGATCGTCGGCCAGGCGCCCGGCGCCGTGGAGCTGACGACACACCTGCCATTCTCGGGACGCGCCGGAGCCGAGCTCCGGCGCTGGCTCGCGCGCGCCGGCATCGGCGAGGACGATCTCCCGTACCGCACCTCGATCACGAAGTGCTTTCCCGGCAAGGCACCCGGAGGAAGCGGCGACCGCCGGCCCTCGCCACCGGAGATCGCGCTCTGCCTGCCGTGGCTCGAGGCCGAGCTCGCCCTCGTGCGGCCGGAGATCGTGCTGCTCGTCGGGACGCTCGCGATCGATCGGCTCTGGGGCCGCGCGTCGCTGGCGAGTGTCGTCGGCCACTCCAAACGGAGCGAAGCGTTCGGCGGCGCACTCTTGATTCCCCTCCCGCATCCGAGCGGCGCGTCGCGCTGGCTGAACGACCCCGCCAATCGCCGGAAGCTCGAGCGCGGGCTGGCCATCCTCAGCCGCGCCTGGCGGGACTTGCCGGATGCAGCCAACGCAGGTAGAGTCCATCAACGCAGGTGATGTCGCTGCTAGCGCTCTCCGCAGGAGGTGCAGTGAGTCCGCTCTCGGCCGACGATGAGTTCCTCACGACCGAGGAGGTCGCTCGACGCCTGCGCGTCCACCCCACGACCATCTTGCGCCGCCTCGGCGCGATGGACGACGCGGACCCAGGGCGGATCCCCGCCGTCCGGGTCGGTCGGGTCTGGCGTATTCCGCGCCGCGAATTCGAGGAATGGCTCGCCCGCTCCAGCCAGGCCGGTCACGTGACCGGGCGGCAGCGGCGGCTGTTCTGACGCGGGTGCGCCGGGCACTTTCGAGGAAGGGAGGTGACTGGGATGCCCGCCAAGAAGAAGGCCGCGAAGAAGACAGCGAAGAAAAGCTCGAAGAAGAAGAAGTAGCCCTGGCCTGACGGCGAGCGCCGCGGGCGGGCGGCGCTGGCCGGACTTTCGTACGGGGTAACGCCCCCATCGGTCCACCCGTTGGCCAGACGGATGGGTAAGGGCCGACTCTGCGCGCTCGCACTGGTCGCCTCGCTGCTCGCGACGGGGCTCGGTGCCGGTCAGGCGAGTGCCGATTCGGTCAGCGCGGCGCAGCTGCTTCAGGCGCTCAACGATCGCCGCACCGCGATCGGCGCGCCGGCGATCCCCGCCGATCCGCGGGTCGTATCGGCCGCGCAGCATCACGCCGACTACAACGCCCTGAACGGGGTCCTCGGCCACTACGAGACCGCCGGGCTGCCGGGCTACACCGGGTACTCGCCACGCGATCGCGTGGCGGCGCAGGGCTGGTCCACCTCGTTCGTCAGCGAGGTGGCGAGCAGCATGACCGGCGGCGTCGCCGCGCTGAATCAGCTGTGGGACGCCCCTTACCACCGGCTGGGGATGATGCATCCGAATTCAGTATCGACGGGGTGGGGCCATTCCGACCTCAACGGCCACCCCTCGACCGTCGGTGACTTCGTCTACGACTTCAGCAGGCGGCCCGTCCAGTTCGTGCGCTCACCCGCCGCGGGCCAGGCCGGCATCCCGACGAGCTGGAACGGCGGCGAGTCCCCCAGCCCGCTGCCGAGCGGGGCCACGCTCCCGGTGGGTTACCCGATCGTTCTCGTGTACTCGGGCGCGCAATCGGTCGCGATGCGTGCCGCCGAGATCGTGACCCCGAGCGGCGTCCGTCTGCCGATCTACTACGCGCCGCAGGTGTTCGAGTCCGATTACCAGGTGATCGTCCCGCAGAAGCCGCTCCCCGCGGGCACGAAGCTCCACGTGCGCTTCGACATCACCGTCGCCGGGCAGTACGCGACGAACGAATGGGATTTCACGACCGCGGGATCGCCATCCACGACGACGGTCGCGCCGTCATTCCACTCGAGCTTCGTGGACCAATCCGCGTACCCATCGCTCGTCCCGGGGACGTCGACGCGGCTCACGATCCGGTTCACGAACAGCGGGACCGCGACCTGGGTCCGGGGCGTCGCCGGCCAGCAGGCGAACCTCGGCCTGAACGGCGATACGACGGCGTTCGCGGCGCTCGGGATGAACGACGGGTGGCTTTCGGCCAATCGCTTGGCCACGACGACCGAAGCGACGGTCGGCCCCGGCCAGATCGGGACGTTCACCTTCAATGTGCGTGCGCCGGTCGCCCCCGGCAGCTACCGGCTCCCGCTCCGTCCGGTGATCGACGGCGTGACCTGGATGGAGGATCAGGGCGTGTTCCTCGTCGTGACGAGCGATCTCGGCTACCACAGCCGCTGGGCGTGGCAGTCGACATATCCGACCCTCCACGCGGGTCAACTGAGCGCCCCGCTGAGCATCGCGTTCACCAACACCGGAACGCGCTCGTGGGTGCGCGGCGTCCTGGGTCAGCAGGCCAACCTCGGCGTGAACGGCGACGACCGCACCTGGTCGTCCCTCGGCGTCGGGTGGCCGACGCCGGACCGACCCGCGATCCAGAGCGAGGCGACGGTCGCGCCGGGCGGCATCGGCACGTTCACGTTCCAGGTGCGCGCCCCTTCGGGCCCGGGAACCTACGCGTTCCACCTGCGGCCGGTCATCGATGGCCTGACGTGGATGGAGGACGAGGGCGTTTTCCTGATCATCACCGTCATCCCCTGATCAGGGCCGCGGCGTGAACACGACCTCGTAGAGCTCCTTGCAACGCGGGCAGCGCACCGATGCCGCATACGGTGGATTCGGCGGGACGTCGGCGTGCTCGCGGGTCACGAAGCGCGGGCCCACCCGCTCGCCGCAGAACGGACAGACCGTTCGGTACGCGAGGAAGTCGCGGCGGCTCGCGGTGATGCGATGTGCCTCGGCTTCCTTCGCCTGCATGCGGCTATCTTAGGCAGGTGTATGAGTCGCGACCGAAGGGTCGCACGAAGGTCGCGACCGAAACGCACACCCTCAAGATCGGCGACCCCGCCCCCGATTTCACGCTCCACTCGCACGACGGACGCACCGTCTCGCTGAGCGGCCTGCGCGGACAGCGCGTCGTCGTCGCGTTCTTCGCCTGGGCCTTCACGGCGACCTGAAGCAACGAGGCACCTGCCCTTTCCGCTCTCCAGGAGCGGTTCGCGGCGGGCGGAGCCCAGGTCGTGGGCATCAGCTGCGACACGGTCTACGCGCTGAAGGTCTGGGCCGACCAGCTCGGCGGCGTGAGCTACCCGCTGTGCTCGGACTTCTGGCCGCACGGCGCGGTCTCGCGTGCGTACGGCGTGTTCAACGAGGAGATCGGCCGGCCCGAGCGAGCGATCATCGTCGTCGACCCGGAGGGCATCTGCCGCTACATCGACGTGCATCAGCTTCGGGAGGTCCCGGACGAGCAGGAGATCGCCGACGAGCTCGACAAGCTCGGCGGTCAGGACCCCGGTCGGTAGAGCTCGCCCACGGCGGCGCCGTAGACGACATGTGACCCGAGGATCGCGAGCGACTCGCCGCGCGGACGGAGGATCGCCCGGTCCGTGCGGCCGGCCCGCCCGGCGAGCCGCGCGGCCGCGGCCTCGGCCGCGATCCACCGCGCGACGCCGAACGTCGCCCCCGTCAGGGCGTTGACCGGGAGATCGGCGAGCGCCCAGGCCGTCGCGAAGACGAACGCCCATCCGACCCCGAGGGCGATCAGCGCGACCGCCCCCGCGACGAACGCGGTGCTCGCGTCAGCCGAGGCGACCACGCCGAGGGCCGTCGGGAGGTCGAGCGTCTCGCGGCCTCGGCGCAGCAGCACGAGCGTCGCGAGCCCGATGAGACTGGCGCCGGATCCGGCCAGGACGATGCTCCCGGGATCCATGCGCCGGATCAGCGGGTCGGGATGTAGAACGCGCGACCCTCGTCGGCGATCGTGAATCGCACGACGTCGCCGACGTCCGCGCTCAGCGTATCGCCGCGGACCAGGATCGCCGCGCCGCAATCGACGACGGTGAGCTCGCCGGTCGAGGAGATGGTGCCCTCGACCACGGCGCCCGGCGCGACGAGATCGCCGGTGACGCCCGCGCCGGAGCCGCTCCCGACATCGCGCGCCGCGTATTCGATCGCCATCGTGATGCGGTCGCCGATCGTCAGGCGCGCCTTCCGCACGGCGCCCGTCGCGTCGCGCCCGCGCAGGTCGAGCCGTTCGCCGAGCTCGCCCACACGCATCGTGACGATGATGTCGCCGCGCGTGCCGTCGAGCGCGACGACAACGCCGCGTGACGCGCGCTGGCGCCACTTCTCGATGAACGCGAGCTGATCGAAGTCGAGCACCGCGCCGATACGATATCCGGGTGAGGGTGCGGGCCGCGTTCTTCGACGTCGGCGACACGCTCGTCGAGCACTGGG
>DASWCU010000132.1:0-8682 GCA_036389935.1 Candidatus Limnocylindria bacterium | reverse complement strand
TCGCCGCCTACTCGCTCCCGCCGAGCGTGTAGCGGCACGCTGCCGCCATACCGGCGCCTCAGGGCAGTGTGAGCGCCTCGACGACACCGGCCGGATACGGCGGCGCCGTCGCGGCACCCTGGAGCACGTACACGGTCCGGCCGATCGCGGCGACCGCGACGCCGTAGCGAGCGATGACGAGATCCGGCGCGCGCGACCAGCGCGTCCCGTCGAACACGCTCACCCGCGCGCTGTGCAAGTCGCCGCCGCCGGCGCACACGAGCACGTCGCCGACCGCCGTCGCGTCGAAATCATCCGCCGGCGCGGGGAGTGCCGCCACCGTCGACCACCGCCGGGTCGCGGGATCGAAACACTCGACCGCGCTCGTCGCGCCGGTGCGTCCGATCCCCCCGATCGCGCAGGCCCGTCCGGCGTACGGCGCCACCGCCAGGTGCTGCCGGGGCGTCGGCAGATCCGGCAGGCGCTCCCATGCGTCGGTCGAGGCCTCGTATCGATAGGCGCTCGCGAGCGGCTCTTCGGGTCGGGTCGCGTAACCGCCGATCACGAAGATCGAGCCGTCCAGCGTGGCGGCACCACCCGCCGCGCGCGGCTCGGGCATCGGGCGTTGCTCCGTCCATGCCGCGGCACCGACGTCGTAGCGGAACACACGCGCGCTCGGGCGCCCGAAATCGCCGCCGAAGACGTAGATCGAACCGCCAAGCGACGCCGCCGCGGCGTGATCGAGCGGAACGGGCGCGGACGTGACGGGCGACCAGGCGTTCGTCGCCGGATCGAAGCGATCGACCGCCGCGCTCGCCGCGGTGCGGGTGAGGCCGCCGATGACGTAGATCCGGCCGTCGACGACGGCCTTCGCGACGTGACTCCGTCCCTCGGACGCGTCCGCGAGCCGCCGCCATGCGCGATCGGTGAAGGTCGGCGCCGCCGCTCGGCTTGCCATCGCCGATGACGCGGGAGGCGCTGGTGCGGTCTCCGAGCACGACAGCGTGACCGCGATGACGATGGGCACGGCCCATCGCCACGGGGTCACTTCAGCCAGGCGAGGTCGCCGAAGAAGAAGTCCTGGCCCGAGGCGATGGTCTTCACCGACCCGTCCTGCCAGTTCAAGAGGAAGAACGCGCCGGTCGAGATGTAGCTGATCTTCGACCCATCACGCGACCAGGCCGGCACGGTGTCGTCGCCGGTCTGGGCGAGCGAGCGCAGGCCCGTGCCGTCGGGCTTCACGGCGAAGACCTCGGACGGGATGCCGAGATGCGCGCCGTGCGGCGTCGCCCGCGACCCGGACTTCGGCGCGCTGTGCCCCGCGCCGCAGAAGACGAGGTCGTCACCGCCCGGCGAAAAGCGAGGCGTCTGGAGGTAGAAGAAGGTGTCCTTGATCAGCTGCCGCGGCGACGAGCCGTCACCGTTGGCGATCCACAGACCGTCGGTCTGCCCGTTCTTCAGGTGGACGAACGCGATGAGCTTGCCGTCTCGGGAGACCGTCGGATCCGCCGCGTCCGACAGCAGGCGGGTCCGCTCGCCCGTCTTCACGTTCAGCCGTTCGATGGTCGACTCGTTGCCGACGTAGGTCCCGTTCTTGAGGATCGCCGCGTTGCGATGGAAGTACAGGAACGTGCCGCCGGCGTCGAAGCTCGGGCTGTCGTAGAAGACGTTCTCCGCTTCGTGCGGGATGATCGCGTGCAGATCGGTGCCGTCGATGTTCACGGCTTCGATGTCCGTCCCGAAGCCGGTCTTCGCGTCGGGGACCTTCGTCAGCGAGAAGACGAGCTGCCGGCCGTTCGGGTGGAGCGCCGCGAACGCCGGCGCGGCCTGCGGCGGCAGGTCGACGACCTTGCCGAGCATCCGTCCGGTGTCGTCGAGACAGAGCAGGCCCGATGGGTTGGCGAGGATGAACGTGGCCCCCGCGCACGCGCCCGACGATGGCGAGGGCCCGGGCCCGGCCGCGCCGCACGAGGCGGCGACCAGCACCGCGGCGAGGAGGACCGCCCGTCGCATCACGCGATCACCTCGCCCGCCAGCCTGATGCGCTCGCGGAGGACGCTCTGGAGGCGTGCCGACGCCCGCGTGTAGTGCTGCGTCGCGGTGACGAACGCGGCGTGCGACCAGGTGAGCGGTGCCACGGAGAGCGGGTCGCCGGTGAACGGATGGACCTGCTCGGCGAGGACGCCGGACCGATTCGCCTTCGTCGCGCACCACTCGAGCAGCTCGAGTGGCCGGCCGAGGTCGGCGGCCGTCTTGGCGCACGCGATGCCGTGCTCGGCGAGCCAGAGCGTGGCGACGAACCACGGGTTCCCCGGCACGTTCGCGAGATCGTTCGATTGCTGGAAGAAGTGGTCGTTCTCGTAGCGCGCGACGCCCCCGATCGCCGTCTTCACCCAGAGCCGGTCCTCGAGCGCGCGCATCGTCGCGACGACGCGCTCGTCGTCCGCCGGCAGCATCCCGAAGAGGAACACGCCGGCGATCGAGATGTCGAGCACCTCGTCCCGTTCGATGGTGCCGTCGGGAAGCACGCGCACCGTGCGCACGAACCGGCCGAGCCGTCCGTCGTACAGGTGCGCCAGCGCCGCCTCCTTGATCTCCTTCGCCGCCGTGCCGTAGCGCCGCGACAGATCGTGCTGGCCGAACGCCGCCGCGAAGTCGCGCGCCGCGGTCAGGCCGGCCCATACGGCGGCCGTCGTGAACGCGTGGATACCGCGGCGCTCCTCCCAGAGGTCGAACGATGGCGCGGGCAGCCCGGTCCGGGGCTCTCGGTAGCTGCTCATGAAGTCCGCGCCGTTGCGGACGAGCTTCCGGTAGAGCGGCCGGATCACCTCGATGTCGCGCTCGTGCTCGTACACCTGCCAGAGGACCCAGATCGGCAGCCCCGTCTCGTCCTCCTGGATCGGGAGCTCGAGCCGTCCGTCCGGCGTCGACCAGGCGTGCCAGGACGAGCCGACCGATCCGTCGGGGTTGTACTTGTGCATCAGGTACCCGTCCCGCGTCATGAGCTCTCCGCAGAGGTGGAAGAACCGCCGGGTCACCTCGCCGTAGCCGGCCAGGTCGAGCGCCAGGGCGGCGAGCGCGCCGTCCCGCGGCCATAGATACGAGTACGTGTCCCGGTTGAAGCGCAGGACGTCGGAATCGTTCCCGGCGATGATCGCGCCCCGTTCGTCGACGTGCGTGCGGATGATGAGCGTCGACTGCTTGTACAGCCGGGTCAGGGCGTCGGGGACGTGCATCATCACCGACTCGTCCTTGTTCGACCAGAGGTGCCAGTAGTCGGCCGTACGGGACAGGAAGGAGCCGACCCCCCGTTCCCGCACGAGCTTGTCCAGGTCGCGCACCTCGTCGTAGGTCTGACCGGCGGCGAGGACGAACGTGGCGGTCGCGGCGCCATGCGCTGCGACGCGCAGTCCGATCATGCCGACGCTGTCGATCGAGCCCTGGGCCACGAGGTTCCGGGAGAGGTCGCCGTCCTCCGCGTCGCGCCAGGTCCCCTCGCGACCGTCCGACTCCTTCACCCCGATGGCGAACGAGGTCAGCCCCGCCTCGCCCGCGGCGTTCACGCCCGTGAGCAGGAAGTAGCGCCGGCCCTTGTAGTGGACGATCGCGTGCGTGCGCGGGTCGTAGAAGGCCGAGTCGCCGACGTCGTTGCCCCAGAGGTGCGCATCGAAGTGTTGGAAGAGCCGGACGTCGCGCTCCTTCCCGGTGATGTCCTCGACGGTGACCTCCTTGATGTAGAGGTTCCGGTCGAAGTCGACGGCGTCGCGGCAGCTCAGCCGGAGGAGCAGTCCCGCGTGGCCGAGCGTGACCTGGCTGACGAGGGTCTCGGGGGCGTAGAGGAGGTCGCGCTCCCAGCCGTCATCGCCGGTCCAGGCGAAGCGGCCATCGACCCAGACGCCGAACCGGCAGGGGCCGCCCGTCGTGTGGTTCTCGAGGCCGACGTTCGGGTAGTAGATGTCCCGGAGCTGGTAGTGCGCGTCGAACGTGACGAGGAGGTCGCCGTTGCCGAGCGGCAGGTCGCGCGGCATCTCCTACCGCGCGCGCGTCGCCGCGAGGAACCGCCGAGCGTTGTCGACGACCGCTCGGCGGTCGCCGCCCTCGAGGAGGTCGGCGGGGATGAGCGGACCGCCGATGCCGAACCCGACGACGCCCGCGGCGAGGTACGCGGGGATCTCGTCGAGCTCGACGTTGCCGGTGACCACGAGCGGGAGATGCTGCAGGGCGCGCCGCACGTTCGTCACGTAGGCGGGGCCGCCCACCGTCGCGATCGGATAGATCTTGATGAAGTCCGCGCCGGCGTTCGCCGCGGCGACCATCTCGGTCGGCGTCAGGGTGCCCGGCATGGTCATCGCGTCGCGTGCCCGGCCGGCGGCGATCATCTCCGGCACGAGCGCCGGACTGACCAGGAACCGCGCGCCGGCGAGCAGCGCGTCCTCCGCCTGGGTCCCCGAGAGGACCGTGCCCGCCCCGACGACCGCGCCGCTCGCGGCGAACGCCTCGTCGGTCGCGAGCGCGGTGATGAGCTCGAACGCGTCGGGCACCGTGAGCGTGATCTCGATGAGTCGCACGCCGCCCTCGGCCACAGCGCGCGCCGCCCGCTCGGCGAGCTCGGCGGTCGGCGTGCGGATGACGGCGACGAGGCGGTCCTCGCCGAAGATCCGGAGCATGTCGCGGCGCGTCACGAGCGGCCGCTGGACGATGGCCATCAGCCGATGATGCTACCGCTCGAGGAGGAACACGCGGGCCGGTGCGCCGTCACCGTTCTCGAGCTTGATCGCCCCGCACACGAGGTCGTAACGGCCCGGTCGCACCGCGCTCAGGTCGAGGCCCTCGATGATCACGACGCCCGCGCGAAGCAGCGTCTTGTGGACCGGATGGCCGGCCGGCCCGGAGCCGAACGGCTCGACCGAGAGGTAATCGACGCCGACGCATTTCACGCCGCGCGCGACGAGCCAGTCGGCGCCGGAGCCGTCGATCGCGACGAAGTCCTTCGCGAATGGCGCGCCCTGACGCCAGAGCTCGCTGTTGCGTGTCTTGAACAGCACGCGCTCGACGGCGTCGTCGATCCCGGCGCCGCCGAGCCACGATGCCCCGATGTGCTCGGTCCCCTCGTAGGCGACCACCGCGCACGGGCCCACGAGCGCGTCCAGCGGCAGCCGGTCGACCGTGGTCGCCCCGTCGATGAAGTGCACCGGCGGATCCACGTGCGTCCCGGTGTGGTTGGCGAACGACACGACCGAGACGTTCGCGCCATCGCCCTTGGCGAGGCGGCGGAGCGGGGTGATCTCCGGGCCTTTCTCGTTCGGCCAGACGGGCATGTCCGGGCGCAGCACGAGCGTGACGTCGTGGATCTTCATCTCAGGGGCCGGGCCAGCATACTTTCGGTATGACGCTCAGACCGGACGCGGTCGAGGAGATCTTCCGCGACACCGGCGCATATCTCGACGGACACTTCCTGCTCCACTCCGGCCGACACTCGCCGCGCTACCTCGAGAAGTTCCGGGTGCTGCAGTGGCCGCGCCGGACCGAGCGGCTCTGCGCCGCCATCGCGCTGGCCGCGCACGCGCTGCGGCCGGAGACCGTGGCCGGACCGACGACCGGCGGGATCATCGTCGCCCACGAGGTCGCGCGGCAGCTGGGCACGCGCGCGGTCTACGCCGAACGGGCGGAGACGGGCGGCCGAGAGCTCCGCCGCGGCTTCGAGCTCCGCCGCGGCGAGCGCGTGCTCGTGGTGGACGACATCATGTCGACCGGGGGATCGGTCCGGGAGACCATCGACGCGATCGAGCGGTCCGGCGGCGAGGTGGTGGGCGTGGCCGTGCTCGCCGACCGCTCGGACGGCCGTGCGACCTTCGGCGCCATCCCGCTGATCGCCCTCTGGCAGGTCTCCATCCCGACCTTCGCGCCCGAGGAGTGCCGGCAATGCGCCCAAGGCGCGCCGCTGGTGAAGCCCGGCACGACACCTGCTCCGGTCCTGCCGGTATGAAAGATCTCGTGAAGCTCATCCGCACCGCCGTCTGGCTCTCGTTCTTCGGCGCCATCTATCAGGAGCTCCGCAAGCCGCCGGAGCAGCGGACCTGGCACGGGAAGGTGGCCGGTTTCGTGCCCTACGACTTTCGCCCGCCGACGTTCGAGCGCATTCGCGCGGCGTACTGGAATCCGGAGAGCGATGTGATCTTCACCGACCACGTCCTGGGCGTGGGCTGGGCCGTGAACCTGCCGACCGCGGCGCGGAAGCTGTCCGAGATCTTCTCGCAGTACGCCTCGGCGGCCCGGGGGGAGGAACGGTCGGCGCGTCGCGAGGAATGAGCTTGCGCGCGCGCCACTCGATGAACGCGGGGACATTGCGCTCGAGGTCGTCATCCGAGCCGGGCACCACGCCCTCGGACTGACCGAGCTCCTCCGGCGATGCCGGGCGGACCGGCACGCGCGTCGAGATCTCGCCCGGTGACCACTCCCAAAAGCCGTCCACGACGAGGCCCGCGGCAGCGCAGCTGTTGATCAGGTCGGAGATGCGGTGGCCGTACTCGAGGGTGGCCGCTTCGACCTTGATGTCACCGAATTCCCACGTGTAGTCCGCCGCGCCGATGGCACCGTCGGCGAAATAGCTCTTGCTGAAGCGCCATCCGGCGCCCGTCCAACCGCCGTACATCCGCATCGTCACCGGGTGCATCGTCGAGCCGCGATAGACGCCGCCCGGCGCGAGCACCCGGCCCACCTCCGCGATGACGCGTCCGGCGTCGGGAACGAAGACGATCGAGTGGCTGTGCCAGACGATGTGGAAGCTGCCGTCGTCGAAGGCCGACAGGTCGCGCATGTCGCCCTGGGCGAAGTGAAGCTTCGCGCCGCGACTCCGGGCGAGCTCGCGGACCGTTCGCAGCTGTCGACTGCTGATGTCGAGCAGCGTCGTGTCGGCACCGAGCTCGGCGAAGAGCACCGGGCCCCAGCCGCCACCCCCGGCCAGCGCGAGGACGCGCTGGCCCGCGATGGGCAGCCCGGCCAGGCGATCGTCGGGATCGAGGAAGCGGCGCTTCCCCGCGCGCGTGCGCGGTGGGGTTCCCTGCGGCCGGGTGTAGGGGATGCCTGCGGCCGAGAGGCGATCCCACATCTTGCGGTTGTGCTCGGCGACGTCATCCACGGCGACCCGTTTCGGCACGCGGGCTATTGTCTGCGACGTGCCCGACCGCCCGCGGATCGTGGTCACGCGTCCCATCAGCGAGGAAGCGCTCGCGCTGTTGCGGCCGCGCGGCGAGGTCGTCATCGGACCGGGCGAGCCTCCGATCCCGACCGCCGATGACGTCGGCGGAATGATCCGCGACGCCGACATCGTGTACACGCTCCCCGCGAACCCGGTGAACGGCGACGCGATCCGGGGCGCAAAGACGCTTCGGTTCATCGCCACGATGGGCACCGGCTATGACAACATCGACGTCGCGGCGGCGCGCGAGCGCGGGATCCCGGTGACCTACGCACCGGGGATCCTCGATGAGACCACGGCCGACGGCGTCTTCGCCCTGCTGCTCGCGACCGCGCGCCGGCTCGGTGAGGCCGAGCGCTACCTCCGCGCGGGGAAGTACCGCGGGTGGACCCCGTTCCTCTTCACCGGTCGCGACGTGCACCACGCCACGCTCGGGATCGTCGGGATGGGCCGGATCGGGCGCGCGGTCGCGCGCCGCGCACGCGGCTTCTCGATGCGCATCCTGTACAACGACGCCCGGCGAAACGACGATGCCGAGCGCGAGCTCGACGCGACGTTCGTCACCTTCGACGAGCTCCTCGCGGGATCGGACGTCGTGTCGCTCCACGTGCCCCTGCTGCCCGAGACGCGCCACCTCATCGACGCGCGGGCGCTGCGCAAGATGAAGCGGACCGCGATCCTCATCAACAGCTCGCGCGGGCCGGTCGTCGACGAGCACGCGCTCGCGGAAGCCCTGCGCGACGGCGTCATCGCCGGCGCCGGGCTCGACGTGTTCGAGCGCGAGCCCGACGTCGATCCGCTCCTGCTCGAGCGCGAGAACGCCGTGCTCCTGCCCCACATCGCGTCGGCCTCGGAGGAGACACGCACGCGGATGGCGCTGCGCGCCGCGGAGAACGTCCTCGCGTTCCTCGACGGCCGCCCGCTCCTCGACCCGGTGCCGTGAACGCGTCGACGGTCGAGCTCCGCAGCGAAGGTGAGACGCTCCAGGCGGATCTCTACGGCGCGCTGCCGGCTCGGCGGGTCGCGATCCTCTGCCATGGTCAGAGCTGGGATGCGACCGGCTGGCGCGACATCGCGCCTCGTTTCGTCGATCGCGGCGTGCCGGCGCTGGCGCTCAATTTCCGCGGCTACGACGGCTCGACCGGGAAGACCTCGCCTCGCTCCACGGTGACGGACCTCGCCGCCGCCAAGGCGTGGTGCCGCGAGTCGGGTGCCGCGGAGATCGCGCTCGTCGGCGCGTCGATGGGCGGCCATGCGGTACTTGGCTCGACATTCGAGGGCGATGTCGAGTCCGTCGTGAGTGTCTCGGCGCCGGTCGAGCCGGTGGACGACGCGCTCTCGCGCAAGATCACCGGGCGCAAGCTGTTCATCTGCGCGAGCGACGACTCGATGGGCGCGACGGCCCACACGCTCAAGACGTTCAGCCTCGCGTCGATGCCGAAGAGCCTGATCCTGTTCGGCGGCAAGGAGCATTCGATCGGCATGTTCCACGCGCCGTACGGCCC
>DASWCU010000131.1:0-4230 GCA_036389935.1 Candidatus Limnocylindria bacterium | reverse complement strand
GAGCATCGATGCCCGTGACTACGAGGGGCTGACCGACGTCCTCACGCCGGACGCGATCGTCGAGGGCTGGAGCGACGCTCCGTGGGCGGGTGCGGGCACGATCAAGGAGCGCCTCCGTGAGATCAACGCCGGTCACTTCGGCTCTCACCGCATGGTCACCAATCACCGGATCGCGGTCGCCGGCGACCGAGCGCGCTGTTCCGCGCGGTACCGTTCGACGCACCTCGACGGCCCGCCGGATCCGGGGGCTTCGGGCTATGGCTCGACGCACTCCCATGAGGGCTGGTACCTCTGCGAACTATCCCGCACACGTGCAGGCTGGCGGATCTCCCGCCTGAAGCACGCGAGCCTCTCGAACGCGGCCGTCACGAGCCCGGAGGGACGCGCTGCGATCGACGAGATCCATCGGTTCCCCGGGCTGCCGATGCAGGAGCAGCGGTAGCCGGATCGCGCGCGTCGGACGGCGAATCAGTTGGGGCAACGGACGGATAGAAAATCGGAAGTGGAGCGGGCGAAAGCTCTTCCGATGATCAGGTGACCATCACGTGCGCGGTTCCGACAGGCCCTTCGGGCTATCCTGTGGCGACGACTAGCCGGGGGTGCACGTGGACATCGCGATCACGACGGAACGCGCCGACGACAAGGGCTGGATCGCCTTCGCGCCCGAAGTGCGCGCCACCGCGCAGGGTTCGACGGAGCAGGAAGCCAAAGACAATCTCCGGGCTTTGCTGAAGCGATACCCGGACCTCCTTGAGGAGCCGCGACAGGCATCGGACCGCCGTGTCGAGCTCATCCGGATCTAGCGGAGCGGCTTAGCTGCCGTCGCTCCCCGAGCTCAAGTATCGAGAGCTGATCAACCTGCTGAAGTTCTTCGGCACGGACCTGCAGGGCGAAGGGTCGCCGCAGGTCAAGGTGACGAATCGTTCCGGCAAGAGTGTCGCCGTCCACTGCCACCCGTCGCAGGGTTTCTGGCCACAGGCCCTGAGCCGCCTCATTCGCGATCTCGAGATCTCCCGCGACGAGTTCTGGGATTGGTCTAAGGGCGGGCGCAAAGCGCGATGAGCTCCGCACGAAAGCCGGTCGCCAAGCGGCCGCCGAGCGCACGTCATTGGCTGATCCTGCGCGTCATCCTCCGTGGTCAATCGGGGCGACGCGCTGCCCGACCCTCGCGGTCGCGATCTTGTGATAAGCACAGCACACACCTTCAGGCAGATCGCCGCCGCGATCGACCGCTGGACGCAGGGCCACTCTGCCGAACGTAACCAGACCAACTCGGACAAATTGCTCAAAGCAGGCGGATTGGAACGCCGCGGGAAGTCGCTCGAATTTCCTTGGGATCTGCTGGGGAGGGAGGATTCGAACCTCCGATTGGCTGATCCAGAGTCAGCTGCCTTACCGCTTGGCCACTCCCCAATGAGGGCCTCGAGCGTCGATTATCCCATCGACGGTGTACGCGCGCCATCGGTGGACGCCCTGGGCTCGACCGAGATCGCCGATGTCGTGATGAAACACAGGAGCAGCAGCGGCGCGACGAACAGCGCGTAGAGGAACCCACCGCCCATGCTGATGATGCCGGCCGCCTCGACCGCCATCGCCCCCGCGATGAGACCCGGCGATCGCGGTGATCCGCGCATTCGCATCCGCACGGCGACCGGCGCGACCACCGGTGCCAGTGACCAAGTGGCGATGAACAGGATGGGGGCGGGGAAAAGGTCGCGCTGGCTCTGGAGCATGTTCACCGACCGGCATTCGAGATCCCCGCTCGCGGTCTCGCCGGGCCGGACGATCGACGTCCGGCACTCCGTTCCGGTCGGCCCGACGAGGATGAAGACCCCGATCGCGAGCCCGAGCAGGGCGGAAGCGAAAGCGGATAGCAGCGCGACACCGCGGGCCACGGCCGCACCCTACGCCTAGAATTCGCGTCTCCAAAGGAAGGGGACCGCCACGATGCGCGACGGCCCGAGCGGCCTGGCCCTCCCGCGGGGCTTCCGCGACATCCTCCCGACCGAAGCCCGAGAGCTCCACGCGATCGAGCGCACCCTCATGGGCGCGTTCGCAGCGTATGGCTACGTGCCGCTCGAACCGCCGACGGTCGAGTTCGCCTCCGAGGCGCTCAGCGTCGACGAGCGCCGGATGCTGCGATTCCTGGATCGCGATGGTCGGCTGCTCGCGCTCCGTCCCGACGTCACGACCGCGGTGGCGCGCGTCGTCGCGCAGCGCTACCGCGCGGCCGAGGGCACCCTTCGCCTCGCCTACTTCACGCCCGTGTTCCGCGAGGAGCCGTCGATGCGCGGCTCAGAGCGCGAGTACGACCAGGCGGGGGTCGAGCTCATCGGCGACGCGAGCCTCCGCGCCGACGCCGAGGTCATCGCGCTCCTCGCCGATGCCCTCGCGCGCTGCGGGCTCATGGCCGCCGACATCGACGTTGGGCACGTTGGGTTCTTCAACGGCTTCGTCGCCGAGCTTCCCGACGGATCACGAGAGCGGGTCGCCCTCGCGGCGCGGTCGGGCGATCTCGTCTCCGCGCTGTCCGCCGCGCGCGATGGCGGGCTCGCGGCCTCGCGCCTCGGCGCGCTGGAGCGCGGATTGCGGCATCGTGGCTCGGAGCTGAGCACGATGCGGAAGGACGCCCCGGCCGCATCGCTCCGTGCGCTCGACGCGCTCGACTCGCTCGCACCGCTCCTCGAGGCGGCGGGCGTCGGAGCGGCGATCCGTTACGACCTCGGCTTCGTCCCGGCGCTGCCCTACTACAGCGGCATCGTGTTCCAGGTCACCGCGCCCGACGTCGGCTTCGCGATCGCCGCCGGTGGCCGCTACGACGGGCTTCTCGGCCGGATCGGGACGGAGCGCCCCGCAACCGGATTCGGCATCAACGTGCCGCACCTCCACCAGGCGGTCGTCGCGGCCGGCTGGCAGCCGCGGACCGACTCCCCGCTCCTCGTCCTGACGCCGGCGGCGAGCGACGAGGCGACGCTGCGCGCCGCCGCCGCACTGCGTGGAATGGGCGTGGCCGTCGCGATCGGCGACGTGGCCGAACACGCCGGCCAGGAGGTCCGGCGCGCGCGCGTCGTGGACGACGCGCACCTCGAGTACGAAGGCGTCGTCCGCGCCCTCGAGGCGGTCGTCGCCGTCCTCACCGGCAGCGCGCCGCGATGAACGGGCTGCGCATCGCGCTTGCGCAGGGCGCGCTCCTCAACGAGACCGCCGAGGCGCTGCGCTCCGCCGGCCTGCCGACGGCCTCCCTCGGCGAAGGCGGCCGGCGGCTGCTCGTGCCGGACGGCGACGTCCAGTACGTGCTCGCGCGGCCGACGGACGTGCCGACCTACGTCGCCCACGGAGCCGCGGACCTGGGGATCGTGGGGAAGGATGTGCTCCTCGAGAATCAGGCCGACGTCCTCGAGCTCGTCGATCTCGGGTATGGCACCTGCCGGTTCGTCGTGGCCGCGCCGGTCGATTCGATCGATCGCTCGCTCGACGAGTACCGGCACCTCGGGTCGCTCGAGGTCGCGACGAAATACCCGCGCGTCGCGGCGGAGCACTTCCAGCGTCGCGGGATCCAGGTCGAGATCATCCGGCTCGCGGGGTCGGTCGAGCTGGCCCCGCAGGTCGGCCTCTCCGACTGGATCGTCGATCTCGTGAGCACCGGGCGCACGCTCAAGGAGAACCGCCTCGCGATCGTCGAGGAGATCGCGGTGTGCACCGCCCGGCTCATCGCGAACCGCGCCAGCTACGCGCGCAAGCGCGAACGGATCGGCGGACTCGCGGCGACGCTCGAACGATGGGCGGCGAGCCGTGCGCAGGCGGCGCCCGCCTGATGAGCGCGATCCGGATCCGCGACGTCGCCGCGATGCGGCGCGATGTCCTTCGCCGGCGCGGCGCCGACGCGTTCACGCCGGCGTTGCTCGCCGCCGCGCGCCGGACGATCGCCGAGGTGCGCCGCCGTGGCGACGCCGCCGCGCTCGCGAGCGTCCGACGATTCGATCATCGCGGCGCGACGCACGGCGACCTCTGGGCCGATCGGAGCGCGCTCCGGCGCGCGGGGCGGACCTGCGCCCCGGAGCTTCGGGCCGCGCTCGATGAGGCGTACGACGCGATCCTGTCGTTCCATCGCGCACAGCGCCCGAAGCCGATCGCGCATCGGCGCGGGCCGTTCCACGAGGCGCTCGTCCCGCAGGCGCTCGGTCGCGTCGGCGGCTGCGTGCCGCGCGGGACCGTGGGCTACCCGTCGAC
>DASWCU010000130.1:0-12799 GCA_036389935.1 Candidatus Limnocylindria bacterium | reverse complement strand
ACGATCGGCCGGTCGAAGGAGCCGATGCGCGCGGTCTTCTCCGCCGACGGGCTCGCGCCCGCCTGTCCGGTCCCGCCGCCACCGCAGGCGGCGAGGAGCACGCTCGCGGCCAGCGCCCACCCGAGGCCGCGTTTGTTGCGAAGCATGCCTTCCTCCTTGTGTCGCGCGAAACGCGTTGAAGCGTACGTATCATAGTGGGCGTTCATGTCGTTCCTGGCCAAGCTCGCGAACGCATCGCGAGCGCGGGACAGCATCATCTGTATCGGTCTCGACCCTGAACCCGATCGCATTCCGGAACGGCTCGGTCGCGGCGCGGAGGCTGCCGCGCGCTTCCTCCGCCGGATCGTGGATGCGACGAGTGACCACGTCTGCGCGTACAAGCCGAACATGGCCTTCTACGAGCGGTACGGCTCGGCGGGCCTCGACATCCTCGGCCTGGCGTTACAGGCGATCCCGAAGGACATTCCGGTGATCATCGACGCCAAGCGGGGCGACGTCCCGAACACCGCGACCGCGTACGCCGAGGCGCTGTTCGATCGGTTCCACGCCGACGCGGTCACGGTCTCCCCGTACATCGGGATGGACTCGATCGGCCCGTTCGTGGAGCGCGGCTTCGCGTTCGTCCTCGCCAGGACGAGCAATCCCGGGGCCGGCGACTTCCAGGATCTCGCCGTCGACGGCCGGCCGCTCTATGAGATCGTCGTCGAGCGGTCGGCGGAAGCGTTCCCGGCGGACCACTGCGGATTCGTCGTTGGGTCGACCTATCCGATCGAGGCGAAGCGCCTGCGCGCCCTGGCCCCGGACCGCCTCTTCCTCATGCCCGGCATCGGGGCACAGGGCGGCGACCTCGGCGAGGCCATCGCCGCCGCGCTCGACGCGCGCGGGAGCGGCGTGCTTCCCAGCGCCTCGCGTTCGGTGCTCTACGCGTCGCGCGGCGACGATTTTCAGCTCGCCGCGGCGCGGGCCGCGGTCGATCTCAAGGACCGGGCCAACGCAGCGCGCGCCGAGGCGGTCGGCTCCTAGATGTTCGGCATCGGCACCGAGGAGCTCATCCTCATCTTCATCCTCGCGCTGCTGGTCCTGGGGCCCGAGCGGATGCCGAAGATCGCGCGCGACGTCGGCCGCGTCGTCGGTGACCTGCGGCGCACGAGCGACGAGCTCCGCGAGGAGTTCCTGAACGCCGACCGGGTCCTCGACGCCGCTGCGCGCTCCCCGGTCGATCTCACGCCCCAGGCGATCGCCCCGCCGGCGACCGAGCCTTCGTCAGCACCGGCGACCGAGCCCACTGTCGCGGCGAACGCGAGCGAGCCGACCGTCGCGGCCGGAACGACCGAGGCCGCGCCGGTCGCGTCCGCGCAGGACGTCGGCGTGGCGGAGGAGCCGGCGGCCGCGGACGGCACGCCTCCGGACGCGGGCGCGACCGAGGCGGCCGTCGGCACCGCGCCGGAGCCCGAGCCCGACGAGACCGCCTTCGACCGTGACGCCCGCGAGGCGCGCGAAAAGTTGCACGATCCCGAGCGCATGCGGCGCGCCGCCGCCGAGGGATGGCCGACGCCCATCGACGAGGCGGGCACGTCCGATCGCTGGGGGTGAGCGCCCTATACTCGTGACGCACGAGCGCGCCCGGGCGGCCGGGCTGCGCTTTTTGTTCGCCTAGTCGGAGGACCGCCCTTCTCGATGTCTCGACTCTCGGCCTGGCTCGTCGTCCTGATCGCGATCGTCGCGGTGTGGATCGACATTCCCAAGCACGTGCAGCCCTTCCCGTTCGACTGTCCGGGCATCTGCTGGCAGCCGAGCGGCTTCTTCTTCGAGATCAAGACGCACCTCGGCCTCGACCTCCAGGGTGGGACCCAGCTGGTCCTTCAGCTCCGCCCGGACAAGCTCCCGGTCGCCCCGACGACGCCGATCGCCGACCTGAACAACCAGGCCCGCAAGGTCATCGACCGGCGGATCAACTCGCTCGGCGTCAGCGAGCCGGTCATCCAGGCGCTCGGTGACGACAAGGTCCTGGTCGAGCTGCCCGGCGTGTCCGACCTTCAGCAGGCCAAGGACATCGCCACGCGCCAGGCGTTCCTCGAGATCCGCGTGCCGGTGAAGGACGACAAGGGCACGATCAAGCCCGGCGAGTACCAGTCGCTGAACCCGCCGCTCACCGGCGAGCACCTGAAGCCGACCTACGTCACGTTCCAGAGCGCGAACAGCCAGCCGGTCGTGAACTTCGAGTTCGATCAGCCGGACTCCGACCGCTGGGTGCAGCTCTCGAAGGACTACCTCAACGAGCCCGTGCAGATCACCCTGGACGGAAAGGAGATCTCGGCGCCGAAGATCAACAATGTCTTCACCTCGGGCAAGGGCGTCATCGAGGGCGGCTTCACGACGAAGACCGCGACGGAGCTCTCGACGCTGCTCAACTCCGGCGCCCTGCCGGTGCCGCTGGACATCGTGCAGTCGACGCGCGTCGAGCCGACGTTGGGCCAGGACTCGGTGCGCCGCAGCCTCGTCGCCGGCGCGATCGGCTTGCTGCTCGTCGCGCTGTTCATGATCGTCTACTACCGGCTGCCCGGCGTGATCGCCGTCCTCGCCCTCTTCTTCTACACCGCCCTCACGTACGCGATCTTCCGCATCGTCCCGGTGACGTTGACGCTCGCGGGCATCGCGGGCTTCATCCTCTCGATCGGTATGGCGGTCGACGCGAACGTGCTGACGTTCGAACGCCTGAAGGAGGAGCTCCGGTCGGGGAAGTCGCTCCGGGTCGCGCTCGACGAGGGCCGCCGCCGCGCGTTCCCGTCCATCCTCTATTCGAACCTCGCGACGATCCTCACCGCCGGCATCCTCTTCTACTTCGGCACCGGGACGGTGAAGGGCTTCGCGTTGACGCTCGCGATCGGTGTCGCGGTGTCGTTCTTCACCGCGGTGATCGTGACGCAGATGCTGCTGCACGGCGCGATCGAGTTCACCGCCCTCCGCCGCCGGCCACTGTGGGGCGTCGAGGAGCGGCCCGCTGACACCGGTCGCGAGGGCCGCCCCGCGGCGGCGCGGGCGCCGGTCTGATGCTCTTCCGGTTCGTCGAGCGCAAGTACTGGTACTTCCTCCTCTCGGGACTGCTCATCGTCCCGGGGATCTTCTTCCTGGCGATCGGCGGGTTGAAGCTCGGCATCGAGTTCAAGGGCGGCACGCTGCTCGACGCGCGGTTCACCGAAGCACCGGCTGCGACCGAGGTCCACGACTTCATGGCCGAACGCGGCCACGCCGAGGCCATCGTCCAGGGCGCCGAGGGCGGCCGGCTGCAGATCCGGACGCTGACGCTCACCACCGAGGAGACCGTCGCCACGCAGAAGGCCCTCGAGGACAGGTACGGCAGCCGGTTCATCGACATGCAGCCGTCATCGGTGAGCCCGTCGTTCAGCGCCGAGCTCGTCACGAACGCGGTCCGGTCGATCGCCGCGGCGTCCGTGCTCATCGTGCTGTTGATCGCGTTCGCGTTCAAAGAGTTCGGCTGGTCCGCGTTCCGCTACGGCATCGCGGCGATCGTCGCGCTGCTGCACGACGCGGCGCTCGTCCTCGGGCTGTTCGCGATCCTCGGCTACTTCCTCAACATCGAGGTGGATAGCCTCTTCGTGACCGCGGTCCTGACGATCATCGGCTTCTCGGTGCACGACACGATCGTCGTGTTCGACCGGATCCGGGAGAACCTGCGACTGAACCGCGGCGAGGCGCTCAATCCGGTGATCAACTTCTCGATCATGCAGACGCTCGCGCGGAGCGTGATCACCTCGCTCACGGTGGTGCTGACGCTCCTTGCGCTCTACCTGTTCGGCGGATACTCGATGCGGACGTTCGCGCTGGCGCTGCTCGTCGGCATCGTCTCAGGCACGTACTCGTCGATCTTCAACGCGAGCCAGATCATCTCGCTGTGGCAGGAGATCGAGGACCGCATCCGCCATCGCGCGCTCGGAGGCGCGGTCGCCGTCTAGCGCCGCTTGACATCGTCCTCGCGCGGGATGTCCGACTCCTGGCCGTAGTGCTCGTCGGGATCGAGGCTGTGATCGGCGTGCGGATCGTCGTCGACCTTCTTCGAGCGGCGTTCCCGCTCCTCGTTCTCCTCGCGTTCGGTCTTGTCCATCATCTCGACACCTCCTGGCTTGTCGACGGACCTGCCGCACGTTCCGTGCTAGCGGGGCCGTCATCGCGAGTACGCCTGCGCGAGCTGGGCGAGCGTGACGAAGCGGACCGGCCCGGCATCGCGGTCGTAGCGCAGCGGGGCGAAGGCGGCGAGCAGCGCCTCGATCGCCGCGCGCTCCGGAGCGGCGATCGTCCCCGGATGGCTGACGATCGTGATCGCCCTCCGTTCCGTCGCCACGCCGCCCGCGGGCGCGAACACGGCGAGGTTCGCGCGCAGCTGCGCCTGGATCGATCGGACCGTGAAGCCATACGTGTTCCCACCGATCGTCGGCGCCTCCAGGATGGGGAGGTCGCCCATCGCGTTCGCGTCGCTGCCCGACGGTCGATACGGCTGCGCCTCCGCCGCGAGCGTCCAGGGGTACGGGATCCGGCCGATCGGCGGCGCGGTCCGCGGCACGGCGCTGCAGTCGACGGTGAAGCCCTGGGCCGCGAGGACGCGAAGGGTCGTCGCGTCCCCCATGTCGCCGCCGGCGCGGAACGACGTCGGACGCGGCAGGCCGCGCTCGGTCATGAGCCTGGTCCCGTACGCGACGAGATCGCGCTGCTCCTCTTCGGAGTAGGTCTGGATCGGGACGTCGTAGCCGTCACCGCGCCCGGCCCAGCTCGGCGCGGCCCGGGCGGCCACGCCGGCCGCGCGGACGAAGTCGGTCCACATATGCAGATGGAGGCCGACCTCATCGCCCTTCGCGAGTCGGGCCTTCGCCCAGGCGAGCATCGCCTCCTGCCGCTCGCCGCTCACCTGCGCGGTGGTCCAGGCGCGCGGGTTCCAGAGGATCGACATCGGGACGTTGAGCCCATCGGCGATCGCCGCGGTGTTCGCGAGCTCGGCGTCGCCCGACGCGTCGCCCTCGAAATCGAGGGTCCACACGACGTATTCGGGCCGCGAGACACGGAACGACACCTCGGCCCGCGCGGAGGCCACGTCTCCCGCGCCGGCGACCCGCTCGATGAGCTCGACGGCGTATTCGCCGGGAGAGAGCCCGGCGAGCGAGATGCGCGCCGACCACGCCGCTCCGCTCCCGTGGACGAACGGGAACTCCGCCCCACCGGGACTGAGCCGCGCCCGCGGCGCTCCGGCGGCGGGATCGCTCTCGAAGCTCGCGGTCACGACCGGCTCCTCCCCGGGCAGCCCGTCGGGGACCAGATACCAGCGCCGGGCGAGCCCGAGCTCCGCCTTCACGCCGGCTGCGAGCCCCGCCGAGGTGGCGCTCGGCGGCCTCGGCGAGGCGCTCGCGCTCGGCGGCGCCGCCCCGCCAGGCGCGGCCGGTGTCTGGGCGCACGACGCGAGCAGAAGGCCAAGGGAGCAAACGCATGCGAGATACTTAGATGTCAGATGACCCTCGTTCCGCAGCGTCGTTGGATCGTGCCGCAGGACGCGAGCGGGGATGTGCCGGATGGTATCCCCAGCCTCGTGGCCCGGATCCTCCGCGCGCGCGGCTTCGCCGATGCCGACATGGCGGCGTTCCTGACGCCACGGCCGGCCGAGGAAGGCCCGCCGATGCTCGATCTCGGGCGAGCGGTCGATCGCCTTCAGCGTGCGCTCGCCGGTCGCGAGCGCATCGTCGTCTATGGCGACTATGACGTCGACGGGATCGCCGGCTCGGCCATTCTGGTGCGCGCGTTCCGCCACTTCGGCGTCGCCGTCGCCGCGTACATCCCGAACCGCTACGAGGAAGGCTACGGGCTGAACGCCGCGGCGCTGCGCCAGCTCGCGGCCGACGGCGCGCGGGTCATCGTGACCGTCGACTGCGGCGTCACGGCGGCCGAGGAGGCGCGGATCGCACGAGAGGTCGGGGTCGACCTGATCATCACCGATCACCACCATCCGCCGGCCGTCCTGCCCGACGCGTACGCGCTCGTGAATCCGCGCCGCCCGGGCGATCCCTCGCTGGACAAGGAGCTCGCCGGCGCCGGCGTCGCGCTGCGGCTCGCCCGCGCGCTGCTCGGCCCGCTCGCCTACGCGCTCAAGGAGGACGAGCTGCTCCAGCTCTGCGCGCTCGCGACGGTCGCGGACGTGGTCCCGCTGCGCGACGCGAACCGCGCGCTCGTGACGGGCGGGCTCGCGGCGTTGAACCGCGCGCCGCTCACCGGCGTCCGTGCGCTGGCCGAGCGGTCAGGGCTCAAGCTCGGCCACATCGGCGCGGCCGATATCGGGTTCGGGCTCGGGCCCCGGCTGAACGCCGCGGGTCGCATCGCCGACGCGGAGGACGCGCTCCGGCTCCTGCTCACCGAGGATCCCGAGGAGGCGAAGGCGCTCGCCGGGCGATTGGAGGAGCGGAACGCCGAACGGCAGCGCCTGACGACCCAGGTCGTGCGCGGCGCCCGTGCGGCCGCCGCAGACCGACCCGACGCATGGGCCACGGTGGTCGCGGACGCGGCGTGGCCGGCCGGCATCGTCGGGCTCGCCGCTTCACGGCTCGTCGAGGACCACGGCCGACCGGCTTGCGTCATCGCGCTCGACGGCGACGAGGGCAAGGGCTCGTGCCGCTCGATCCCGGGCGTCCACATCGCCGAGGCGCTCGCGCGGTGCGACGACCTGCTCCCGAAGCACGGGGGGCACGCGATGGCCGCCGGGTTCTCGATCCGCGCCGCTGACCTCCCGGCATTCCGCGAACGGCTCGACGCCGTGGTGCGCGAGATGCTCGGGGGCCTGCGGCCGGTCCCGCTCCTCGCGGTCGATGCGGCGATCGATCCGGAGGCCCTGACCCCGCGACTGGCGCTCGAGCTCGCGGCGCTCGAGCCGTGCGGCGCGGCCAATCCGCGGCCGCACCTCCTGCTCCGCGACGTGCGCGTGTACGACATTCGCCAGGTCGGCGCGGATGCGGACCACCTGCGGTGCAAGATCACGGTCGGCCGCTTCACATTCGACGCGATGGCCTTCCGGCGCGGGGATCACTTCGAGGCGATGACCGACGCCGGTCGCGTGGACGCCGTCGTGACGGTCGGGTCGGGCATCCGTGGATTCGTCGAGCTCGAGCTGCGCGATTTCGGTCCGGTCGGCACCGCCGCGGCGATGAGCGAGGCGATGATCGCGGCCGGCGCGCTGACCGGCGAGCCGGCGGTCATCTGATGGCACAGGCCCCCTCGGACCACGCCGGATTCGCCGCGCGCATCGTCGGCGTCGCGGACCGTCTGCGGCCGCAGCGCCGCCAGCTCGACGCGGAGTCGGTCGTCGCGGAGATGCTGCGCCACTACCCAGAGGGCGACGCGGAGCTCGTGCGCCGCGCCCACGCGTACGCGGCCGAGGCGCACGAGGGCCAGCGGCGCGTCTCGGGCGGCGCGTACATCGAGCATCCGATCGCGGTGGCGTTGCTCCTCGCGCAGCTCGGGATGGATGCCGCGACGATCTCCGCGGCGATGCTGCACGACGTCCCCGAGGACACGGCGCGCACGAACGCAGACATTCGGCGCGAGTTCGGCGACGAGATCGCGCGGCTGGTCGAAGGGGTCACGAAGCTCTCGCAGTTCTCCGGCAAGTCATCCGACGAACATCAGGCCGAGAACATCCGGAAGATGTTCCTCGCGATGGCCGACGACCTGCGGGTCGTGGTGATCAAGCTCTGCGACCGGCTGCACAACATGCGGACCCTGGGTGCGCTCCCGCCCGACAAGCAGCTGCGCATCGCGCGCCAGACGATGGAGATCTACGCCCCGCTCGCCCACCGCCTCGGGATCTGGCAGATCAAGTGGGAGCTCGAGGACCTCGCGTTCAAGTTCCTCGAGCCGGACCACTACAAGGAGCTCGCCGAGCTCCTCGCCTCGCGGCGCGCGGTCCGCGAGCGGTCCATCGATCAGACGATGAAGATCCTCGCCGCCGAGCTCGACAAGGTCGGCATCCGGGCCGAGCTCTCGGGCCGGCCGAAGCACCTCTGGTCGATCGCCCAGAAGATGCGCCGGAAGAACGTCTCGGTCGGCGAGGTCTACGACCTCCTCGCGATCCGGGTCATCGTCGACGACGTCCCGGCGTGCTACGCGACGCTCGGCGTCGTCCACACGCTCTGGCCGCCGATCCCGGGTCAGTTCGACGACTACATCGCCGTGCCGAAGAACAACATGTACCAGTCGCTCCACACCGCGGTCATGGGCCCCGACGGCCAGCCGATCGAGATCCAGGTCCGGACCCACGACATGCACGTCCTGGCCGAGTACGGCATCGCGGCGCACTGGCGGTACAAGGAGGGCGGCCGGGGCGACCCGAACTACGAGTCGAAGCTCGCGTGGGTCCGGCAGCTCATGGAGTGGCAGCACGACGTCGCGGACGCGACGGAGTTCGTGGAGTCGCTCAAGGTCGACGTGTTCCAGGACCAGGTCTTCGTCTTCACCCCGAAGGGCGAGGTGAAGGACCTGCCGAGCGGCGCGACGCCGGTCGACTTCGCCTACCGGATCCACACCGATATCGGGCACCGCACGATCGGCGCGAAGGTGAACGGCCGGATCGTGCCGCTCGACTACAAGCTCAAGTCCGGCGACATCGTCGAGATCGTCACGAGCAAGGCCGCGCGGGGACCGTCGCGCGACTGGATCACGATGGTCCGCACGCCCGGCGCGCGCGAGAAGATCCGGCAGTGGTTCAAGCGGCAGCAGCGCGAAGAGAACATCGCGCACGGGAGGGAGCTCCTCGATCGCGAGCTCCGGCGGATCGCGCAGCGTCCGCTCTCCGACATCGCCGAGGCCGACCTCCAGCGGGTGACCGAGCTGCTGAACATGCACGACGTCGATACGCTGTTCGCGTCGCTCGGCTACGGGGCGCTCACCGCGGCCCAGGTGGTGACCCGGCTCGGCATCGTCGACGACGACCAGCAGCTCGCGATCCCCGAGGTCGCCCCGCCCCAGCCGCCGCCGACCGCCCGGGGTGGCGTGCGGGTGAAGGGCGTCGGCGACCTGTTGGTGCGGTTCGGCGTGTGCTGCAACCCCGTGCCCGGCGAGCCGATCGTCGGCTACATCACGCGCGGCCGGGGCGTCACCGTGCATCGCGAGGACTGCACGAACGTGCGCGGGAGCTCCGAGCGCGAGCGGATCGTCGACGTCGAATGGGAGGAGCGCGCGGCGCGGACCTACCCGGTGGCGATCCGGATCCAGGGCTGGGATCGCGATGGATTCCTGCGAGACGTGGCCGCGGTCATCAGCGAGAACCAGGTGCAGCTGGTGAGCCTCTCGGCGAACGCGAACCCGGACAAGACCGCGAGCGTCAACGCGACGCTCCAGGTCACGAGCGTCGAGCAGCTCTCACGGGTGCTCGCGAAGCTCGAGGGCATCCGCGACGTGTTCACCGTCAGCCGCGACGGTCGGTAGCATCCGGCGGGCATGACCGAGCCCGACTGGAAGCGCCGCTTCCGGGCGCCGCGGATCACGTTCCCAATCTGGGCGCGCGACGAGCCCGAGCGGCTCCTCTATCTCTCGAACGCGAGCGGCAAGTTCGAGGTGCAGGCGTGGGATCGCCGCTCCGGCGTGCATCGGCAGGTCACCGATCGCTCCGAGGGCACCGGCTACCGCGTGCCGTCGCGCATCGATCCGAGCGGCGCCTGGATCTGGTGGTTCGACGACGCGAAGGGCAACGAGCTCGGCACGTGGAAGCGCGAGCCGTTCGCCGGCCGTGGCGCGCCCGAGGACCCCGCCGGGCTGGCCCCGTCGTACAGCGCCGGGCTCGCGCTCGGTCACGAGGTCGCGATCATCGGCCGCTCGACCGCTGACGAGGGCACGACCGTCTACGTGGCGCGCGGCTCCGGCGTGCCGCGCCTGCTGTACGCGCACCGCCAGCCCGCGACGGTGCAGGGGATCTCGGCCGACGACGCGCTCTTCGCGCTCGCCCACGCCGAGCACGGCGACGCCCGCAACCGCGCGGTCCGCGTGCTCGACCTCGAGGGCCGCACGGTGGCCGAGCTCTGGGACGGCCCCGGACGCGGTCTCGTGGCCGGCCCGTGGTCGCCCGTCCGCGGTGACGAGCGGCTCCTCGTCCTGCACGAGCGAGCCGGGCTGCGCCGGCCGTTGCTGCTCGACGCGACGACCGGCGCGGCGACCGAGATCGCGCTCGACCTGCCCGGAGAGACGTTCGCCGATTGGTACCCGGACGCCCGCGCGCTCCTCGTCGGTCATGACCATCGCGGCCGCACCGAGCTGTACCGCTACGACCTCGATGGCGCGGCGCTCGAGCGGCTGGCGACGGAGCCGGGGACGATCGGCAGCGCGGCCGTCCGCCCCGACGGCTCGGTCTGGTATCTGCTCGACCGCTCCACCGAGGCGCCGCGGGTCCGCCGCGTCGGTGGGGAGGTCGTTCTCGCGCCTCCGGGCGCGCCCGCGCCGAGCGGTGTCGCGTATCGCGACCACGACGTCGACGGGGTGCACGTGTTCGTGGCCGAACCGCCGTCCACCCGTCCTCACCCGGCGTACTTCTTCATCCACGGTGGGCCCGAGTCGCACGATCGCGACGCGTTCTCGCCCGCGGTGCAGGCCTGGGTCGATCGCGGCTTCGCCGTGGTGATGGTCAACTACCGCGGGTCGAGCGGGTACGGCAAGGCGTGGCGCGACGCGATCATCGGCCGGCCCGGGCTGACCGAGCTCGAGGACATCGCGCGGGTGCGGGACTGGGCGATCGGCTCCGGGCTCGCGGACGCGACGCGCTGCGTCCTCGGCGGCGGCTCCTGGGGCGGTTACCTGACGCTGCTCGGGCTCGGGGTGCAGCCGGAGCGCTGGGCGGCCGGTGTCGGCGTCGTCCCGATCGGCGATTACATCGCGGCATTCGAGGACGAGATGGAGCCGCTCAAGCGCTACGACGCCGCGCTCTTCGGCGGCACACCGGTCGAGGCGCCCGACAGCTATCGCCGATCGAATCCGCTCACGTACATCGAGCGCGTCCGCGCGCCGATGCTCCTGCTCGTCGGGGAGAACGATCCGCGCTGTCCGGCCCGCGGGGTCGACGTGTACACCGAGCGGCTGCGGGCCCTCGGCACGCCGTACCGCGAGTACCGGTACGACGCGGGACACGGCTCGCTCGTCATCGACGAGCAGATCAAGCAGATCGGGATGGAGCTGGAGTTCGCCGCCGAAGCGCTGGGGGTCACCGCTGCGGCCGTTTGAGCTCGGCCGGCCGCTGGCGGAGGTCGACACGCCCGCGCTGGTCATCGACCTCGACGCCTTCGAACGCAACCTCGACCGGATGGCCGCGTTCTCGCGCTCGACCGGCAAGGCGATCCGCCCCCACGCGAAGACGCACAAGTCGCCGCTCGTCGCGCGCCTCCAGCTCGAGCGCGGCGCGATCGGGATGTGCTGCGCGAAGCTCGGCGAAGCGGAGGTCATGGCCGACGCGGGGATCGGCCCGCTGCTCGTGACGACCGAGATCGCCGGCACGGAGAAGGTCGCGCGCCTCGTCGCGCTGGCCGGGCGGGCCCCGGTCACGACGGTCGTCGACGACGCGGATGCGGCGGCCACGATCGCGCGGGCGGCGCGAGCGGCGGGACTCGTGATCGACGCGCTCGTCGACGTCAACATCGGCCAGGACCGCTGCGGCGTCATGCCCGCTGATGCCGGCGCGCTCGCGTCGGCGGCCGCCTCGCTCCAGGGCCTGCGGGTCCGCGGCCTGCAGGCGTACGAGGGCCACCTGCAGCACGTGTATTCGGAGACGGAGCGACGGGCTCGCTGGCGCGAGACGGCGGACCGGCTGCTCGCCGCGCGCGAGGCGATCGCGCGCGCGGGCGTCGAGCCCGAGATCGTCAGCACCGCGGGAACGGGCACGTGCGCCTTCGCCGCGGAGCTCGCCGAGGTCACCGAGCTGCAGCCGGGCTCGTATCCCTTCATGGACTGTGACTACGCGCGGGTGGAGGGCCTGCCCTACGAGGTCGCGCTGACCGTGCTCACCTCGGTCGTCAGCCGCCGGCGTGGCGACACCGCCGTGATCGACGCGGGCTGGAAGGCGATCACCGTCGAGTCGGGCATGCCGGTGGTGAAGGATCGGCCCGGCCTGGAGTACACACCGGCCGGCGACGAGCACGGCTTCCTGCGCGGTGCCCGCCTGACCCCCGGCGACAAGCTCGAGCTCGTCCCGAGCCACTGCGACACGACGGTCAATCTCCACGACCGCTACATCTGCGTCCGCGCCGGAACGGTCGAGGCGCTCTGGCCGATCGCGGGGCGGGGGAGGATCCAATGACGAAACGCGAGGTGATCTCGAGCGACATCGCGCCGCGGACGGGGCTTCCGTACTCGCAGGCGATCAAGGTCGGCGATCTGGTGTTCGTCGCTGGGATGGTCGCGTTCGATCCGCTGACGAACCTGATCGTCCCGGGCGACATCGGCGTCCAGACCCGCCGGGTGCTCGACAACATCGCACTCGTGCTGGATGCGGCCGGGACGACGCTCGCCCATGCCGTCGAGACGATCTGCTTCCTCCACGACGTGCGACGCGACTTCGACGCGTTCAACGCCGTGTACCGCGAGTACTTCCCGACGGAGGGTCCGGCCCGGACGACGGTCCAGGCGACGCTGCCGCGGGACGGCCTGCTCGTCGAGATCAGGCTCGTCGCGGCGATGCCGCCGAGCTGAGCCGGGCGGTGCTCATGGACCCCTCAGGCGGTCGAGCTCACGACGCTCGCGTTTGGTGGGACGGCCGGCGCCGGGCTCACGG
>DASWCU010000129.1:0-9050 GCA_036389935.1 Candidatus Limnocylindria bacterium | reverse complement strand
CGGGACGCGCGGCGCCGATCGCCGGCTGCTCGGTGCGGCGGCGTGGGCCGAGGCGCTCCTTCCGCCTCCGCCGCCGCCCTCGCTCTAACGCTTTCGGCGCGACGATCGTCGATCGCCGAGGACTCCGTCGTGCTTCTTCGGAGGGGGCAATGGTTTCTAGTGTGCTAACCGTCCCACCGACCCGGCTAGAGTGCCGCGTATGTCCGGAGGCAGGCCGCGGCGTGTTCCGCTTTCGACATCCCGCGCTGCCCGCTCCACGGCCTGAACGTCCCGCCCCGGGGCGCCCGGCCATTGTCGAGAGTCAGCCCTCCGCGTGGCCCAGAACCCAGACCTGCTCGCGGCCGTAGGCGGGTGGCCCGCCCCTGAAATCGCCGTAGTCGGCGACCACCTCGAAGCCGACCAGCTCGAAGAGGAACCGCATCTCGCTCCGCAAGGACCAGCGCAGGGTGAGCTGCTCCGTGGCGGTCCGAAGCACCTCGCCAGATGCGTCGATCTCGCTGAATGTCCAGTCGTCGACGATGAGTTGGCGGGCCGGATCGGGCCTCCGCGCCGTGATCTCCCACGTGACGCGGTTTCCGGTCGTTGGATGAATGAGCTCGCCGCCTCGCGTGGTGATCTCGGCGCTCGGGACGACGCGATCGAGCAGTGGATCGAACAGGTCGAGGACGAGCCGACCGTTCCGGCGGAGATGGGTCCGAAGTGCCGCCAGCGCCTCCCGCTGTGCCGCGGACGTGAGCATGAACTGAAAGACCCGGGCGGGCGCCACGATGAGCGCGAAGTCGCGTCCGAGATCGAGGGTCGTCATGTCCGCTAGATGGAACGAGAGGCGGGCCGCTGCATCGGCGGACAACGCCTCTCGCCGCTGTTCTGCGAGACGCAGCATTGGCCCAGAGAGGTCGATGCCCACGACCTCGTGACCATCCGCCGCGAGGGCCGTGGCCACCCGACCGGTGCCGCACCCGACCTCAAGGATCGGTCCACCTGTCTCCCTGGCCAGTCGCCGGTAGAAGTCGGTGTCGCCCTCGACGGAGCTGCCCATGACGAGGCTCGCGCCCAGGGCGTCATAGATCTCGGTGTGCAAGCTGTCGGCCTCGTAGAAGGCACGGAGCTTCGGCTTCTCGCTCATGGGTCGAGCGTGGCTTCCAATCGCTCTGGCGTCAACGACCGTCAAGGAACGATCTCGCTCCGCCGGCCCTGACCGGCTTTGTCATGCTTTCAGACAGAAGGAGCGCACGTTGTGCGCTGGTGAGTTAGCACAGCGGAAACCATTGCCCCCTTCGGAGGCATCAGCCCCGGCCCGGTCATCAGCTCGGGCCGGCGGGCTTCAGCTCGTGAACTCTCGCTCCGCCCCGCGCGGCCGGGCGGTCGGATCCGTCGCCAGCCTGATCGCCAGGTCGACCGCCTCCGCCGGCGTCGCCGCGAAGTGGAGGACTGCCGAGCCCGACTCGTCGAGGTGCTTGCCGCCATACGCGATGTCGCGCACGCGGTCGGCCCAACCGCCGGTGCGCTCGAGCACGACGGTCGGCTTGTCCTGATACGCGACGGTGAGCTCGTTCAACGTGCCGATCCCGCCCGAGATCATGATGACCGCGTCGGCCGCGCGCACGGTGAGCGTGTTGCGCATCCAACCCATGCCAGTGGTGATCGCGATGTCGACGTACCGGTTCGCGTCGCGCTTGTCCAGCCCGGGCAGGATGCCGAGCACGAGCCCGTTGTTCCGCTTCGCGCCGCGGCTCACCGCCTCCATCACTCCGGACAGGCCGCCGGTGACGGCGATCGCGCCGGCGCCGGCGATATGTGCGCCGACCTCCTCCGCCGCCTTGAGCGCCTCGGGCGACGGCGGGTCGGCTGGATCCTTTGCGCTCTTGCCGATGACGGTGATGAGCAGCGGTCGGCTCATCTCGCCCCTCCATCGCGTGATCCCGCGTGCTGCACCGGCGGAAGAAAGTACGCTCCTGTCATGGCCGATGTCGTTCCGTTCCACGGCCTGCGCTACGACGAGGCGAAGGCCGGACCGCTCGCCGACCTGATCGCTCCGCCGTACGACGTGATCTCGGACGAGGCACGCGAAGCGCTCTACGCGCGCAGCCCGCACAACGTCGTCCGCCTCGAGCACGGGAAGGACGAGCCGGGCGACGATCCGGTGACGAACAAGTACTCCCGGGCGAAGGCCACGCTGGACGCGTGGCTCTCCGCCGGCGTTCTGAAGGTCGATCCGACGCCCGCTTTCTACCTCTGCGACCATTACTTCGCGGTGGGCGGCCAGCGCGTCCGCCGGCGCGGGTTCCTCGGCGCGCTCCGTCTCTATCAGGAAGGCCGCGGGATCGTGCGGCCGCATGAGCGCACGTTCCCGAAGGCGAAGACCGACCGGCTACGCCTCCTTCGGGCGACGCGGACGAACACGAGCCCGGTGTTCGGCATGTTCGCCGACGAGCGGAAGGCGGTCGCGTCCGCCCTCGAGGCGTGGATGGTGCGTGGGCCCGCGCGGCTCGTCGCGGATGCGATCGTCGACTCGGAGCGCCATCTCGTCTGGGCCCTCGACGAGAAGGCCCTGACCCGCAAGCTCACCGATCTCCTGAAGGAGTCGCGGATCTACATCGCTGACGGGCATCACCGCTACGAGACCGCGCTCGCGTACCTCGAGGAGGAGCTGAAGGCGGGGAAGATCGACTTCCCGGAAGACACGACGCACTTCACGCTCGCGTATCTCTGCGCGCTGGATGAGCCGGGGCTGCGGATCTTCGCGACGCACCGGATCCTGCGGGGCGCGAACGCGGCGATCGACGAGCTGATCCCGCGGATGTTCGAGACGGCGCCGATCGACCGCGGAGCCCTCGATGACACGCAGCCTGGGATCGTGCTCGTCCGCGACGGCTCGTTCACCGAGCTCACGCCGCGGCCCGACGTCGATCTCTCCTCGTTGCCCGAGAGCTGGCGGAGCCTGCCGGTCGCGCAGGCCGAGGAGCTGCTCATCGGCCCGGCCCGCGCGGTCGGCGCGGACGTCGCGTACGAGCACGACACCGAGCGGGCGATCGGTGCCGCGCGCGACGGCACCTCGAGCGTGCTGCTACGGACGGTCGACGCCGAGACGCTGCGTCGCGTCGCCGACGCGTGGGAGCGGCTGCCCCAAAAGACGACGTACTTCTACCCGAAGGTGCCGGCCGGCCTGGTGCTTCGACCCCTCGGCGAGTGACGTCCGGCGCCTGGCGCACCACGGCAACGGCTTGCGGGGAGGGCGGGATTCGAACCCGCGGAGCCCTTGCGGACTCACGTGGTTAGCACCCACGCGCACTCGACCGGACTATGCGACCTCCCCCGGTGCCGATGCGGGGTTCGCGGCAAGTCTACCGGGGGAGGTCACGTATGACTACCGCTCGATGCGTTCGTCCTCGACGCGCTCTTCGGCGACCCGTTCGTCTCTCGCTCGATCGCGGTCCAGTCCGGCGTCCTGCTTCAGCTCACCGGTCTTCTCCTGGACCTTGCCTTTGACCTGTTCGGCCTTGCCCGACCATTCGGTCGAGCGATCGCCGACCGCCTTCCCGAATTCTTCCTTCGCCTTGCCCCCGATCTGCTTGCCCTTGCCTTTGACCCGATCGTCCATCTCATGACCTCCTGCCCGTTGCCGGGTACCCAAGCAGGGCGCGTGCCGTCGCTGCGCAGCGACCCCCGAACCGCCTCGTAGCATCCACTTGTGACCGACGAGCGGATCTTGGCGATCGATATCGGTGCGGGAACGATGGACGTGCTGGTGCATGACCCCGCCCAGCCGATGGAGAACGCCGTGCAGCTCGTGCTCCCCTCGGCGACCGCCAGCGCGGGGCGCCGCATCAACGAAGCGCGACAGGCGGGCCGGCCGGTCTATCTCCACGGCAACCTCATGGGCGGCTACCACACGACGAACGCGGTCTGGGCGCACCTCGCGGCGGGGCTCGCGGTCTATGCCACCGAGCGCGCCGCGCAGACCGTGCACGACGACCTCGACCTTCTCCGATCCCGCGGCGTCCGCATCACCGAGGAGCCCCCGAGCGATGCGATCCGCATCGAGTTCCGAGACGTCGACCTGGACCGCCTCGAGCGCGCCCTCAACGCCTACGACGTCCGACTGCCGAAGACCGTCGCCATCGCCGCGCAGGACCATGGGTACTCGCCGAAATACAGCAACCGACTCTTCCGGTTCGAGCACTGGCGGCGTTTCCTGACGCCTGGCTCGACCCTCGCCGACCACATCTGGCGCACGCCGCCCGAGTACATGACCCGGCTGCGCGCGATCCAGGCCGACGTACCCGGAGCGATCGTGGCCGATACCGGACCGGTCGCGGTGCTCGGCGCCCTCGAAGACGAGCGCGTCGCGGCGGCCGCGGCCGAGGGCAGCTGCGTCGCGAACATCGGCAACCAGCACGTCCTCGGACTGCTCGTCCGCGGGGAGGAGCTGTTCGGCGTGGTCGAGCACCACACCGAAGCGGTCGACACCGCGAAGGTCGCGCGCCTGGTCGAGCGGCTCATCGCCGGCACGATCACCCACGACGAGGTGTTCGATGACGAGGGCCACGGCGCGCTGGTGCTCGACGGCTATCGGCGGCTCGATCCCTTCCGGACGATCGCGGTGACCGGCCCCAATCGACGGATGGCGAAGCCGCTCGGCTGGTACGAGGCGGCGCCGCACGGCGCGATGATGCTCAGTGGCTGCTTCGGCCTGGTCCGCGGCGTTCGACGCCTGCGCGAGCGGGAGCGAATGGCGACGGTGGTGTAGCCGCTCAGCTGGGATCCTCGCCTGCTCTGACGATGACCCCGCCCGGACGTGAGCGAGCCCCGCCCTGCGGCGGGGCTCGCTCCGGTCCGAAAGGTGCCGGACGGTCAGGTCACTCGCGGTAGGGGCCGATGTTGAACAGGGGCGCGTAGAGGGCCTGGGTGAAGTAGAGGACGAACGCGACGACGACGATCCAGAGGAGCGGATGGACGTCGCGCGCCCGCCCCGTGACGAGCTTCAGGAACGCGTACGAGACGAAACCGGCGCCGACCCCGTTCGTGATCGAGTACGTGAACGGCATGACCACGATCGTGAGCAGCGCCGGCAGCCCCTCGGTGAGATCCGAGAAGTCGATCTTGGACGCGATGCCGGCCATGAGGAAGCCGACGATGATGAGCGCGGGCGCGGTCGCTTCGGGCGGGATGACCGCGACGACGGGGGCGAGGAACATCGCGAGCAGGAACAGGACACCGGTCACGACGCTCGCGAGGCCGGTCCGCGCGCCGGACGACACCCCGGCGGCGGACTCGATGTACGTCGTGTTCGAAGACGCGCTCATGAGCCCACCGAAGGCCGCCCCGATGGAATCGACGAGCAGGATCCGCCGGATCCCGGGGAGCCGGCCGCGCTCATCGAGCCAGCCGGCCTGGCCGCCGATGCCGACGACGGTCCCCATCGTGTCGAAGAAGTCGGAGAGCATGATCGTGAAGACCGCGAGGAGCGCGGCGACCGGGCCGACGATCGCGAACGCGTCGAGATTGAGTCCCCTCCCCGCGTTCGAGAAGTCGGGCGCCTGCACCCACGTGGCCGGCAGCACCGCGGTGTCGGGGGCGGTCGATGGCACGTAGCCGCCGATGAGCGCGTGGAGGAGGCCGGCGATGATCGTCGTGCCGACGATCCCAAGGAGCAGCGCGCCCTTGATGCCGCGGGCGAAGAGCAGGAGCGTCAGTAGGAGGCCGATGACGAACGTGAGGATCGGGCCGCTGTTCAGACCGCTGAGCGTGACGACGGTCCCCGTCCCGCGGACGACGACGCCCGCATTCACGAGCCCGATGAGCAGGATGAACAGCCCGATGCCGACGCCGATGGCGCGCTTGAGGGCCAGCGGGATCGCGTTGAGGATCGCTTCGCGCAGGTTCGTCAGCACGAGGATCGTGATGGCGATCCCTTCCAGAAGGATGATGCCCATCGCCGCCGGCCACGGGAGCGGCGGCTTGCCGAGCACGAGCTGATACGCGACGACCGCGTTCAGGCCGAGGCCCGCGGCCATCGCGAACGGTCGATTCGCGTAGAGGCCCATCGCGATCGTGAGAATGCCCGCGCAGAGGGCGGTCATCGCGACCGTCTGCGCGAACCCCGGACCGAGGTTCTTGTCCTGCAGGTCCTTGACGCCGACGTAGTTCAGGATGATCGGGTTGAGCGCGATGATGTAGGCCATCACGAAGAAGGTCGTGACGCCGCCGATCACCTCGGTCCCGATCGTCGTGCCGTTCTCGCGCAGCTTGAAGTAGCGCTCGATGAGCCCCGGCTCTTCCGTCCGGGCCGCCGCGCTCGCAGTCATCCGCGGATCCCTCCCTTCAGCGCTGCCACACCGGCACACCGACAAGGGCTGAGACGGGCCTCCTCCCACGACCCGGGCGGGGATGCTACAGTTCCCCGCAACAAATTCATACGCGCTCTTATCGAGAGGGTGGAGGGAAGAACGGCCCTGTGAAGCCCGGCAACCTGCGGCGACGCAAGGTGCCAAGTCCGGCGGTCAGCTGACCGCAAGATAAGAGGCGAACGTAGGACGGACCCGTTGGGTCCGTTTTTCGTTTCTCCGGACTCCTCGTGCGGCGCGTGACGAAAGAGGTCACGCATGTCTCGCTACCAGCTCCGCTGCCGCGCCTGTCAGGCCATCGGACCGGCCGACGACCGCCACACCTGCGACCAGTGCCTCGGTCCGCTCGAGGTGATCTACGACCTCAGCGCGTCGCCGCGCGGACGTGAGCTCCGGCACGAGATCGAGTCGGGATCGCGCGACATCTGGCGCTACTGGCGGCTCCTTCCGGTCGAGCGGCCGACCGATCCCGGCGCGATCGGCGCCACGCCGCTCCAGCGGGCCGAGCGGCTCGGCGAACGGCTCGGGCTCGGTCGGCTGTACGTGAAGAACGACACGGTGAACCCGTCCTTCTCGTTCAAGGACCGGGTCGTCGCGGTCGCCGCGCAGAAGGCGCGTGAGTTCGGCTACCGGACGATCGCCTGCGCCTCGACCGGCAACCTCGCCGGTGCGGTCGCGGCGGCGGCGGCGCGGCTCGGCCTCGAGGCGGTCGTGTTCGTCCCGTCGAGCATCGAGCCCGCGAAGCTGTCGGCACCGATCGTCTACGGCGCGAAGCTCGTGTCCGTCGACGGCACGTACGACGAGGTGAACCGGCTCTGCGCGCAGATCGCCGACGATCGCCGCTGGGCGTTCGTGAACTTCACCCTGCGCCCGTACTACGTCGAGGGGAGCAAGACGCTCCTGTTCGAGAGCGCGGAGCAGCTCGGGTGGCGCCTGCCGGACGCTCTGGTCGTGCCGATCGCCTCAGGCGCCCTGTTCGTGAACACCGCGAAGGCCGCACGCGAGCTCGTCGCCGCCGAGCTCGTCGCCGACACGCCGGTCCGGTTCTTCGGTGCGCAGGCCGCGGGGTGCGGACCGGTCGCCGAGGCGTACAGCACCGGCGCGGCGAAGCTGACCGCCGTGCGCGCCCCCGACACGATCGCCCACTCGCTGGCGATCGGCGCACCGGCCGACGGCAACGCGTCGCTCGCGCTCGCGCGCAGCTCCGGCGGCGCGGTCGAGGCCGCGACCGATGACGAGATCGTCGACGCGATCCGGCTCGTCGCGGAGACGGAGGGCATCTTCGTCGAGCCGGCGGCCGGCGTGACGGTCGCCTGCCTCGCCCGGCTCGCGCGCGCGGGGGCGTTCGGTCGCGACGCGACCGTGGTCGCGTACCTCACCGGCAACGGGTTCAAGACGCCCGACGTGGCGCTGCCCGAGGACGAGCGGCGCATCCGCATCGCGCCGAACCTTGCCGCATTCGACGCCGCGCTGCCGCAGGACGAGCGCGATCTGGTGGAGGTCTAGGAGATGGCACGCATCCGTGTTCCCGCGGTCCTGCGCCCGCTCGTCGATGGGTCGGCCGTCGTCGAGACCGACGCGGCGACGCTCGGCGACCTTCCCCGGTCGATCCGCACGGCCCACCCCAAGCTCGCGGCGCGCGTCTTCGCCGAGGACGGCGGCTTCCAGGAATTCGTGAACGTGTTCCTCGGCGAGGAGGACGCGCGGCACCTCGATCCGGCCACGCCCCTCGACCCCCGCGCGGAGCTCGTGCTGCTCCCCGCCGTGTCCGGCGGCTGAGCGCTACTCGGGGAGCCCGCAGAGCATCGCGAGCGACGGCGCGTAATAGAAGGCGCCGGTCACCGGCCGCGAGAAGTCGGCGAGCCTGTCGTGCCGGCCGTCCCCGGCCGTGCCGAAGATCCGGTCGAGCATCCTCCGGAATCGCAGTTGGTCCGCCGAGAAAGCGACGAAGTAGAGCCCGTGCTCGGTGAGCGTGCCGTAGGGCACGCTGCGGCGATAGATCGGAAGCTCCTCGCCTGCGTCGTCCTCGATCTCCACCCGCGCGATGTGCGCGGTCGGCGGCTTCACCTCGTCGGCGAGCTCCACGCTGTCGGGTTTGGTCCGGCCGAAGACGTTCTCCTGCTCGTTCACCGGAAGCCCCTCGAAGGCGCGCAGATCGTGGACCCAGCGCATGGCCAGCACGTGGCTCCCGCCGGCGCCCGGCTTTCCGTCCGGGATGAGGGCCGCATCGGGCGCCTCCAACATCTGGGGGTTCTGGGTGCCGTCGATGAAGCCCAACAGGTCGCGGCTGTCCCGGTGGACGAACGCCACCTGGTCCGTGGCGATCGAGGCGACCTCCTCGATCGCCATGCCCGCCGCACGGGTGTGCTCGAAGACGACGTCGCGCGAGCTGCCGTTCACCCAGAGCCAGACATCGTGCTGCGTCGCGGGGGCATGGTGGCCGCCGACGGCGCCGACGGGCTGGAACGGCGCGAGCCCGTCCGGGTACTCCTCGGGGCTCAGCGCCCTCCAGAGCTCGCTCCCGAACGCGACGACCAGATTGACGCCACCCGCGGACACCGCGGGACCGCGGAGCCGGCCGAGGACCTGCGCGGCGCGGCGGAGGTCGATATCGGGCCGCACGTCGAACTCGACGAACTCGTGAGCGACCGTGCCCTGGGCGAAGATCCCGAACTGCGGCAATGCCATCGCGTCCTCCCGCGG
>DASWCU010000128.1:0-15342 GCA_036389935.1 Candidatus Limnocylindria bacterium | reverse complement strand
CAGCCGTAGCGACATGCTGAGCGCCCCGCAGGCCGAGCTCCTCCGTCGGTACGTCGGGCCGTACCGAGGACGAGCGCTCGTGCTCGGCGCGCTGCTGCTTTCGAGCATCGTGCTGCAGCTCCTCAATCCGCAGCTCCTGCGGTTCTTCATCGACTCGGCCCTGGGCGGTGCGGATCTGCAGCCACTCGTGGTCGCCGCCCTCGTGTTCATCGCGGTGGCGATCACCACGCAGGTCCTGACCGCCTCGGCGCAATACCTCGGGGAATCCATCGGCTGGGCGGCGACGAACACGCTCCGCGCCGATCTGACGCTTCACTGTCTCGGGCTCGACCTCGGATTCCACAAGGGCCGGACGCCGGGAGAGCTCGTCGAGCGGATCGATGGCGATGTGACCGCCCTCGGTGGCTTCTTTTCGAGGTTCGTCGTGAACGTCCTGGGGAACACCGCCCTGATCGCCGGGGTGTTGTTCATGGTGTGGCGGGAGGACTGGCGAGCGGGCGCGGCGGTCACGGGCTTCGCTGTGCTGGCGCTGCTCGTCCTGGTGCGGCTGCGCACGGTCGCGGTGACCCGATGGCAGCGCGTCCGCGAGGTCTCGGCCCAGCTGCACGGGTTCTTCGCCGAACGTCTCGGCGGAACGGAAGACATCCGCTCGAATGACGCCGTGCCGCACGTCATGCGGGAGCTCAGTGGGCACCACCGTGCGTGGCTGCGGGCGCGCCGCGGCGCGATCGCGGGAACGTCCGTGATCTGGTCGGCGACCCTCGTGACGTTCGCGTTCGGCAGCGCGGTCGCGTTCGCGGTCGGCGGATCGTTGTGGCTCGGCGGCGCGATCACTCTGGGGACCGTCTACCTGCTCTTCTACTACACGGAGCTGCTTCGCCGGCCCATCGAGCAGATCCGTCGCGAGCTGGACGACATGCAGCAGGCGTTCGCGAGCGTCGCGCGCGTGCAGGAGCTCTTCCGGATCGCGCCGCGACTCCGCGATGGCCGCCGGGCGCTGGCGCCGGGCGCGCTCGCCGTGGAGCTCGACCACGTCTCGTTCGCCTACGACCGCGAGCCCGTGCTGCACGACGTCTCGCTGGAGGTCGTACCGGGCCGCGTGCTGGGGCTCCTCGGCCGTACCGGGAGCGGGAAGACCACCGTGGCGCGGCTGCTCGTGCGCTTCTACGACCCCGCGGCCGGCGTGGTCCGGCTCGGGGGGATCGATCTGCGCGACACGCCCATCGACGACATCCGCTCGCGCGCGACCCTGGTCACGCAGGACGTGCAGCTGTTCCATGCGACCGTGCGCGACAACGTCACCTTCTTCGACCGTTCGGTCGACGACGCGCGCGCGATCGCCGCGTTCGAGCGGCTCGGATTGGGCGACTGGCTGCGTGCGCGCGCCGGCGGGTTGGACCATGAGCTCCGCGAGGGACTGCTCTCCGCGGGAGAGGCGCAGCTGCTCGCGTTCGCCCGCGCGTTCCTGCGGGATCCCGGACTCGTCATCCTGGACGAGGCGTCGTCGCGGCTCGATCCGGTGACCGAACGCCGCGTCGAGCACGCGATCGAGGCCCTTCTCCGCGGCCGCACGGGCCTCGTCATCGCCCATCGCCTCGAAACGGTCCAGCGCTGCGACGAGATCGCGATCGTCGAGGAGGGCCGCGTCGTCGAGCGCGGCCCGCGTGCGGCACTCGCCGCGGATCCCGCGTCCCGCTTCGCGGCGCTCATCCGCACGGGCCTCGAGGAGGTGCTTGCGTGAGGGTGCGCCGATGAGCACCGCCTGGTTCGTCTGGCGAATGCTCGGCTATCGGCCGTGGCTCTACGCGTTCGACGGCCTCGTGTGGATCGGCGTGTACGGCTCGCGGTTGCTGCCGGGCCTCGTCGCGCAGCGCGCGTTCGACGCACTGGCCAGGCCGGACGGCGCGCCACCGGTCCTGTGGTTCGCCGCGCTGTTCGTCGGCGTCGGCGTGACGCAGGCCGCAGTGTACGTCGCCGGGCTGCTCGTCGACGTCGTGTACCGGTTCCATCTGAGCGCGTTCCTGCAGCGCAATTTGCTCGCGGAGATCCTCCGCCGGCCGGGCGCGCGGGCCCTCGACCGGACGCCCGGCGCGGCGTTGACCGTCTTCCGCGACGACGTCGCGTACGCGGAGAACGGTGTCGACCAGATGCTCGACATGCTCTTCTATCTCATCGTCGCGGCGATCGCGCTCGCGATCCTCGTGCGCGTGAACGCGACGATCGCGCTCTTCGCGTTCCTCCCACTCGTCGGGGTGATCGCCGTCGCGCAGGCGGCGACTGCGCGCCTGCAGCGCGCGCGAGCGGCGAGCCAGAACGCGACGAGCCGTGTCACCGGCGCGCTCGGCGAGATCTTCGGCGCGGTGCAGGCGGTGCAGCTCGCCCGCGCCGAGCACGGCGTCGTCGAGCACTTCCGCGAGATCGGCGAGGACCGCAGGCGCGCGGTGCTGCGCGAGCAGGCCATCAGCCTGTTCGCGCAGTCGGTGCAGGTGAGCACGGTGCATCTCGGAACCGGGCTCATCCTGCTCCTGGGCGCACAGGCGATCCGCGACGGCAGCTTCACCGTCGGCGACTTCGCGCTCTTCGTGTCGTACCTCGGTTTCGTGACGGAGTCGACCGCCTTCGCCGGCCGGTTCCTGACGCAGGTGAAGCAGCTCGGCGTCTCCGTCGAGCGGATGCTCGCGCTGATCCGCGGCGGCGGCGACCCGCGCGCCGCCCTCGTCTCACGAGCATCGCCCCCTCGCGCCGAGGTCCCGACCGCCGCGACCGAACCGATGCGCACGGTGGACGTCGTCGGGCTGGCGTACCGCTTCGCTCCGGGATCCGGTGGCATCGCCGACGTCTCGTTCGGCCTGCGGCACGGGACGTTCACGGTCATCACCGGTCGGGTCGGCGCGGGCAAGACGACGCTCCTGCGCGTCGTGCTCGGACTGCTCCCGCGGGACGCTGGAACGATCCGGTGGAACGGCATGGCGATCGCCGACCCGGCGACGTTCATGGTCCCGCCGCGCTGCGCGTACGTTCCCCAGGTGCCGCGCCTCTTCAGCGCGACGGTCCGCGAGAACATCCTCCTCGGGCTGGCCGAAGATCCGGTCGGGCTCTCCGACGCCATCCGCGCGGCGGCCCTCGATGCGGACATCGCCGCGTTCGAGCGCGGGCTGGACACTCCGATCGGCGCGCGCGGGGTGCGGCTCTCAGGAGGTCAGGTCCAGCGGACCGCGGCGGCCCGCGCGTTCGTGCGGGTCCCCGAGCTGCTCCTCGTCGATGACCTTTCGAGCGCGCTCGATGTCGAGACCGAGCGCACCCTGTGGACGCGCCTCGTCGGATCTTCCCGAGCGACGGTCTTGGCCGTCTCGCACCGCCGGCCGGTCCTTCGTCGGGCCGACCAGATCGTCGTGGTGAAGGACGGCGGGGTCGACAGCGTGGGGACGCTGGACGACCTGCTCTCGAGGTCCGAGGAGATGCGGCGCCTCTGGGAGATCGAGGAGCAGGCCGAGGCGCCCGGGCCGACCTCCCAGTAGCGATCGCCTGTCCGGTTCGTGGGCGCCGCCGGGGGAGGCGCTCGAGCCGCTCCTTTTTTCGGGTGCACACTGGCCTGGCAGCGGGGGCCTAGCCTCTAGATCGTGCACACCATCGAGCCGGCTCGGCTCCAGCCGGGCGTGACGCTCGCCGACATCGACGCGCGAACCCCGACCGGCGCCGCCGCCGATGCGACGGCCGCGCGCCGCATCCGGGGCAAGGCCCTCATCTTCTGGGATCGCTCGGGCCGCCGGCCCGGTAAGAAGCTCGACGCCATCGATACCGACCAGATCACGCCGTCGAAGGACTGCGTGTCCGAGAGCCTCGATCGGCTCGACGAGCGCTGGAAGGCGGGCGCGTTCCGCTATCTCATGCCCAACTTCCGCGCGCGGGTCCAGGCCGGCGAGACATTCGTCATCGCCGGCGACCGGTTCGCGATCGGCAGCTCGCGCGAGATGAGCCCGGCGGGCCTCAAGGCCGTGGCCGAGGAGGCGGGGCGCGAGCTCGTCATCGTCTGCGGCGAGGGACTGGGAGACATCTTCCGCCGGAACGCGCTCAACATCGGGCTCCACGTCGCGCAATCGCCGGAGGCGGTCGCGGATGCGCAGGACGGCGACGAGCTCAGCTTCGACGTCGCCACCCGCCGGATCACGAACGAGACACGTGGCCAGACCTACGACCCGCTTCCCCTGACACCGAAGGAGGAGGACATCCGCCGATCGGGCGGGATCTTCGCGATCGGGAGGCGTGACTTCGCGGCGTCGGTGCGGCGAGTCCCGAGCATCACCTGGCCGGACGACGAGACGGCACGCGGGATGACGACGACCGAACGCATCTTCTGGGCCCACCGGCTCGACCTGGACGCGGAGGCGAAGCCCGGCGCCACGCTGCGCGTCTTCGCGGACCTCCTGCCCGCGTCCGACGGCACGGCCCCGTTCGCGATCCACACGTTCAACCAGATCACCGGCGGCGACACGGTCCGGCCCCGCCAGATCGCGATCGCGAACGACCATTTCGTGTTCACCGGCAAGGAGGCGGACGACAAGCAGACCGCGATCGGCCAGGCGTTCGCCGAGCGACACGGCGTCCGGCGCCCGTACTACGCGACCCCCGGGGATGGCATCTTCCACTTCTACTTCCCGGAGCAGGGGCTCGTGTATCCGGGCCAGATCGTCGCCGGAGCCGACTCGCACAGCCGCGCGTACGGCGCGTACGGCGCGGTCGGGATCGGGGTCGGATCGACGGCGCTCGGCTTCGGCTGGGCGACCGGCTACGTATACCTGACGCTCCCGAAGGCGCGGCGCGTCGTGTTCACCGGGAAGCTGCAACCCTGGGTGAGCGGCAAGGACATCGTCCTCAAGCTGCTCGAGCGCTGGGGCACGAAGCAGTCGCAGGGGATGTCGGTCGAGCTCGTCGACGAGCACCACCAGCTGCCGATCGCCTACCGCAACACGATCGCGAACATGATGGCCGAGGGCGAGGCGCAGAACGGGATCTTCGCCGCCGATGACGTCACCGAGCGGTGGTATCAGGAGCGAGGCATCGCGCTGCCGTATCCGCTCGCCGGCCCGGGGCCCGATGCGCGATACGAGCTGGACGAATCGCTCGACCTCTCCGCGGTCGTGCCGATGATCGCGAAGCCGTTCAGTCCGGGCAATGCGTTCCCCGCGGAGCAGGTGGCGGACGAGCACCTGACCTTCGACAAGGCATTCATCGGCTCGTGCACCAACGGCAGCTACGACGACCTCTTGCAGGCGGCGCTCGTGATCCAGGCTGCGCGCGGCTCTGGTCACGAGCAGGCGGCGACGCCGTTCGTCGTGTTCCCCGGATCCGGCGGGGTGAAGCGCCTGATCGAGCGGCCGGAGCCGCGCCTGGGCGGCGAGTCGATCGGTGACGTGTTCCGGACCGCGGGCGCGGAGATCCGACAGAGCTGGTGCGGTCCGTGCTTCGGCCAGGGCGCCGACGCACTCGCGAAGGGTGAGCGGGCGATCACGTCGTTCAACCGGAACTGGCAGAACCGGATGGGCGTCGGCGGCGAGGGCTACCTCGCGAGCCCGGCGGTGGTCGCATCGTCCGCGCTCCTCGGGTACATGGCGCCGCCGAGCGCGTTGCGACTGCGCTGGGAACCGGAGCGCTACGGGATCTGACGAATCAGGCACTGTGACCACAATCGGGTATGATGTGGCCCCATGGGCAAGGCCGCGAGATCGATCGGGGTACGCGAGCTGAAGGCGACCCTGAGTCGGCAGCTCCAGGCGGTCCGACGCGGCGAAAGCATCCTCGTGACCGATCGCGGTGAGACGATCGCGCGCATCGTTCCGGCCGGCTTGCCTGCCGGGCTCGTCCAGATGATCCAGGACGGTCGGCTCACCTGGTCGGGACGCAAGCCGACGATTCCCAAGCGACGGCCTGTCCTGCGCGGCCACGGGAAGACGCTCGCCGAGATGGTCATCGAGGACCGCGGCTGACCCTCTATCTGGACAGCAGCGCCCTGGTGAAGCTGCTGATCACAGAGGTCGGTAGCGACCAGGTCGAATCGGCGGCTGCGGCCGCCCGGTCCCTGGCGTCTTCGCGGATCGCGCAGGTCGAGTCGCGGGCCGCCTTGGCTCGGGCGCACGCGCTCGGTCGACTGAGCGCGGCCGACAGACGACGAAGTCTCGACATTCTGGGCCGCATCTGGCGAGACCTCCAAGTGTCCGAGTTCGACGAAGCGCTCTCGGAGGACGCCGGAGCTCTCGTCGAGCGCCATGTGCTACGCGGGATGGATGCGATCCATCTCGCGTCCGCGCTGGACCTCAGGCGCGCGACATCCGAGCCACTTGGCTTCGCGACATTCGACGCGCGCCTGGCCGCGGCCGCGGCGCGTGAGGGCCTGACCGTCGTGCCGCCGCCCTGAGCCCGGCCGGGTCCTCGTCCGATAGCGCTCGTACGCCCGATCGTCGTCAGCCGTCAGAGCGCGTGTAGCTCGCGGACGAGCGGGGCGAACGCGTCCATGGCGCGCTCGGGCAGCGCGTAATAGCTGATGCCCAGACGCTCGCGGCGCGCGATGAGCCTGCGCCGCAGCTCCGCCTGCGAGCCGTACAGGACGTACGGCGTATCGAGCACGCGCGTCGCGAGCGCCTTGCCGCGCGTCAGCGCGCCGTCGACCAGCGATCGCGGACGGTCGACGACGCCGGCGTCGAACACGATGACGTTCACGTCGATGCGATCGATGCGATCGCCGGCGCCCTGCCTGATCCAGGCGAGCTTGCGCGCGGTCGCGCCCATCGTCGCCTCGGCGACGTGCGGCCGCCCGCGCTCGTCCATCCGGGGCAGCAGCCCGACGCTGTCGGCGTGGCGGGCGGCGAAACGGAGCATCCGGACTCCCCCGCCCGCGATCATGAACGGCGGCCGCGGCCGCTGCACGGGCCTCGGCAGCACGCGCGCATCGCGGACCGTGTAGAAGCGGCCGGTGAAATCAACGGACTCCTCCGTGAGCAGCCGGTCGATGAGCCGCACCGCCTCGAACAGCCGGGCGACGCGCGTCCGCGGCGCGTCGTAACTGAGGCCCAGCATGCGGTAGTCGCGCTTGGCCCAGCCGGCGCCGATCCCGAGCTCGATCCGCCCACCGGAGAGGACGTCGAGCGTCGCGATCTCTTTCGCCAGCAGCACGGGGTTCCGGTAGTCGTTCGCGAGCACGAAGCTGCCCGCGCGCAGCGTCGTCGTCGCGTCGAGCGCGGCCATGAGCGCCGGGACCGGCGCGAGCTGACCGGTCAGGTGATCGGGCATGAGCAGGAGGTCGTAGCCGAGGGCCTCGACCCGGCGGGCGGTGGCCCGCCATTCCGCCGCTGAGCGCGCATGCGATGCCGTGATCGCGAAACGGAACGGCCGCACCGATGCGAGAATGCGCCAACCGGATGAAGACCGCGCGAGAGGCCGCCACGCGACTCGGCCGCGTCGGGGTCTGGCATCACGGGCTCGAGCGACTCACCGCGGCCGAGGCACGCCGCGCCGCGTCGGAGGTCGAGTCGCTCGGTTACGGCGCGCTCTGGGTCCCGGAGTCGCTCGGGAGCAAGGAGATCTTCGCCCACGCGGCGCTCCTGCTCGGGGCGACGACGAACATCGTCGTCGCGTCGGGGATCGCCAACATCTGGGCTCGCGATCCGGTGGCGATGGCGAACGGCGCGAGGACGCTCGTCGACGCGCACCCCGACCGGTTCCTCCTCGGCCTCGGGGTGAGCCACGCGCCGAGCGTCGAGACCCGCGGCGGTCGGTACCGGAAGCCGCTCGAGCACATGCGCGCGTATCTCGACGCGATGGACAAGGCGCCCTACGTCGGCCCGAACCGCGACGATCCGCCCACACCGCGGGTGCTCGCGGCGCTCGGCCCGCAGATGCTGGAGCTCGCGGCGGCGCGCTCGCTCGGGGCGCACCCGTACTTCGTCCCGATCGAGCACACCGCGCTCGCCCGCGCGGCGCTCGGGCCCGAGCCGCTCCTCGCGGTCGAGCAGGCGTTCGTCCTCGAGACGGACGCGGCGAAGGCCCGGAGCGCCGGTCGCCGGCACACGAAGTACTACCTGCGGCTCGACAACTATCGGAACAATCTGCGCCGGCTGGGCTGGAGCGACGAGGACCTCACCGGCGAGGGCAGCGATCGACTGGTGGACGCGATCGTCGCGTGGGGCGACGAGCGCGCGATCGGCGAGCGCGTCGCCGCCCATCACGCGCGCGGTGCGGATCACGTCTGTCTCCAGCCGCTCGGTGCCGACGAGGCGGGTCAGCTCCGCCGGCTGGCGCCCGCGCTCCTCGCCTGAACGGCCCGGCTCGCGCGGGCCGGGCTGGCTCAGCTCACCGCGACGCGCGTGTGACCCCTCGAGTTGGGTGTCGCGGTTTCGGGCCTGCTCGCTCGCCGGTCGACCCGTCGGTCGCTGCGTGGACATGCGAAGTCGTCAAGTCAGGGGCGATCAAGGATCACAAGCACACAGTCAACCGCAAGACGGTGGCGGCGTTCTGTGCGCGAAATGCGCAAGGTCAGCGCGTAACGGCGAGGGGCCGTTCAGCGGTGGCGGCCGCGAGCGCTCATCACTGACGAGGGCGCCTAGTACATTCCGCCATCGATGCACCGGTCTGGGAAGTGACCTACCGCGTTCGGGCGACGCACATCGCGATCGCCCTCGTGTCCGCGGCCGGCTTGCTCTTCCAAGTCGCCCAGACGCGGCTGTTCAGCGCGACGCTTGGGTACCACCTGACATATCTGGTGATCAGCGTCTCGCTTCTTGGAGTCGGGGCCGGCGCGACGTGCAGCGCGCTCATCGATCGGCTAGACCGGAGGCCGGCGCGGGCAACGCTCGCGGTCGCGCTCGGTGCGAGCTGCCTGCTCGGCCTTGGCGTCCAGACGCACGTTGACCCGTTCCTCGTCGGTCTACCCGCCGTCGTAGCCGCTGCGTATCTTCTCGGCTCGCTCCCGTTCACCTTCGGAAGCTGGATCATCGTTCGCAGTCTGCGCGAGAGGCCGGAGCGGAGCGGCACCCTCTACGCGGCAGATCTCGCCGGTGCGGCGTGCGGCAGCCTCGCCGCCTACCTGGGGATCACGCCGCTCGGCGTCCCGGCGCTCTACGCCGTCGCGGCCACACTCGCCTGCGCCGCCGCGCTCGCGTTCGAGCCACGCTCTCGACCGATGCAGGGATCTTTTCTGGCGTCGCTGATCGCCATCGTGACGCTGTTCTCCTGGAGCGAGGAGATCACACCCCCGCGCATCGGACCGGGAAAGGACACGACCATCCTCAGTGCGAACGTGGCGCATCTTGCGGCGCGGTGGGACCCGCTCGCGCGCGTCGATGTGCTCGAGGCGCGGCCCGCGGGACCGGACGAGGCAGATCGGCCGCTGGACCCCAACGTCTTCTTTGTCGACCGGTCCTATTCGGGGCCCTGGCCGACCGAGATCGGGATGTTCCTCGACCTGGGCGTCGCGACTCCGATCTTGGGGGGCGACGTCTCGGTCCTTCGGTCAAGCCTGATCGCCGCGCCGTATGCGATGCTCCGGGATCCCTCGGTCCTGGTGATCGGACCCGGAGGCGGCATCGACATCCACAACGCGCTCGACCATGGAGCGGCGCGCGTGGACGCGGTCGAGGTCAACCGTTCGGTTGTCGCGCTCATGCGCGGCGCTTTCGCCGCGAGCAGCGGGAACGTGTACTTGCGACCAAGGGTCCGGGTCTTCGAGGACGAGGCGCGCAGCTTCGTTCGCCGCTCATCCGACCGTTACGACCTGATCGCGATGACCGTGGTCGACAGCTTCACGGCCCTCGCGAGCGGGTCGTACGCCCTGAGCGAGAGCTACCTCTACACGGACGAGGCGTTCCGGGACTACTTCGAGCATCTCAGCGAGAACGGTCTCATCGCGGCAGGTCGCTGGTACCGCACGCCGCCGATCGAGATCGTGCGTACGGCGGAGGTGGCGGCCCGGGGTTTCCGCGCGGGAGGCGCCACCAACGTCGAGCGGCATCTCATGGTCTTGCGACAACGCAACTTTGGCCTGGTCATCGCAAGTCGAAGAGCATTCGACCCGTCGACGGTCGACGCGATACGGCGCTTCAGCGACGACCATGGATTCGTCGTCGCGTACGATCCGCTCGCCCCCAGCGAGCCATTCATCTCGGTCATCTCAGACGAAGGTTCGAGCTCGGTGACGGACGATCGACCGTTTTTCTTCGCCGACGAACCGACCTTCCGCGAAGAACGCGACGTCCCGTTCGCCTACAGCATCCTTTACCTCGCGCTCGTCTCATCGGCGAGCCTGGCATATCTGTTCGTGCTTCTTCCGCAGCGGGCGATCGCGCACATCCGACTACGAAGCGCGGCCGCCCGCCGGACCACGATCCACGCTTCGCTCGTCGGGCTCGGGTTCATCGCGGCGGAGATCGTGCTGCTCCAACGGCTCACGCTCTACCTCGGACAACCGGCCTTGGCGCTCTCGCTCGGTCTGACCGGGCTGCTTTTCGGAGCCGCTCTCGGGTCGGCGCTTTCCAGACGCGCGTCTGGCCTACGGCAGGTCGCGATCCTGAGCTCCGTCCTGCTCGCAGCGATCCTCCTCGGACTCGGCACGGTCACAGACCTCACGCTCGACCGACCCCTGCCGATGCGGATCGCCGTGGCGCTGCTCGCCGTTGGCGCGGCCGGTTTGCCGCTGGGTGCCGTGTTCCCCAAGGTGCTTGCGCGCGCCGGCGAGGCCGACGCTCGGCTGGTCCAGTGGGCCTGGGCGGTCAACGGGGCGGCATCGGTCATCGGGTCGATCGTCGCGGTCGCCCTCGCCATTGCGGGGGGATTTACCACCGTCGGGATCGCCGCGGTGCTGTGCTACGTGGCGGTCGGTGGCACGAGCGAAGACCAGGAGCTTGGTCCGCGGGTCCGATGACGCTTCCGGCGCGTCACAACGGTGCCAGCTGATCCATCGGACGTCGTGATCGCCTCACCCCTCCCTGCCCGGCCAGCAGGGTGGCTCGCGCCCCTCAGGAGATCCCAGCTGGCAGGATCGCGCTGGCTCGCGAACGTCGGGCGGGCGGAATTCAGCCGGGCGCGACGCGGTCCACGAGCCGACCGGCGGATCGGCGCTCAGCGCCGGAAGCGGCCGCCGATCTCCGTCACCGGGTAGCCCCATCGGCCCGGATGCGCGGCATCCAGTCGGGTCGTCGAGCCTCGTACGCGGTGATCGCGTCCGCCGCGCGGAGGGTGAGCCCGATCTCGTCGAGTCCTTCGAGGAGGCGCATCCGGGTCGCGTCGTCGAGCGGGAATGGCGCGGCATAGCCGAGGGCAGGCACCTCGACGACGCGTCGCTCCACGTCGACGATCAGCTCGATCGCCGGGTCGGCGGTCACCGCGGCGAGGATCCGGGACACGTCCGGAGCGGGCAGCTCGGCCGTGACGAGGCCGACCGACCGGCAGTTCTGGCGGAAGATGTCGGCGAAGCTCGGGGCGACGATCGCCCGGAACCCGTGGTCCTCGAGCGCCCACGCCGCGTGCTCGCGCGAGCTCCCGCAGCCGAAGTTCGGTCCGGTCACGAGGATCGGTGCCCCCGCGCGCCGTTCGTCGTTGAGGACGAAGGACGGATCGCTCCGCCAAGCCGAGAAGAGCCCGACGCCGTAGCCGGTGCGCTCGACCCGCTTCAGCCAGTCGCTCGGGATGATCTGGTCGGTGTCGACGTCCGCGCGGTCGAGCGGGACCGCCCGGCCGCGCACGACACGCGCGGCGTTCATCGGCCCCCGCCGAGATCCGCGGGCGCCGCGATGTGCCCCGCGATCGCCGTCGCGGCGGCGACCGCGGGCGAGACGAGATGGGTGCGCCCGCCGGGGCCCTGGCGGCCCTCGAAGTTCCGGTTCGAGGTGGACGCGCAGCGCTGCCCCGGCTCGAGCACGTCGTCGTTCATCCCAAGGCACATCGAGCACCCGGCGGTCCGCCATTCGAACCCCGCGTCGAGGAAGATCCGATCGAGGCCCTCCGACTCGGCTTGCGACCGGACCGCCATCGAGCCCGGCACGACGAGCGCCCGCATGCGCGGCCGGACGCGCCGGCCTCGCACCACCGCGGCGGCGGCCCGCAGATCCTCGATGCGGCCGTTCGTGCACGAGCCGAGGAACACGGCGTCCACCGCGATGTCGCGGATCGCCGTGCCGGGCCGCAGGTCCATGTACGCGAGGGCGCGGCGCGCCGCCTCGCGGGCGCGCTCGTCGCGCAGCGCGTCCGGATCGGGCACGCGGTCGTCGATCGTCACCGTCTGCGCCGGATTGGTGCCCCAGCTGACGTACGGGCGAAGGTCGGCCGCGTCGATCGCGACAGAAGCGTCGTACCGCGCCTCAGCATCGCTCGGGAGGCCGCGCCAGTGCTCGAGGGCGCGTGCCCAGGCGGCGCCCGAGGGCGCCTGCGGCCGCCCTTCCAGGTAGGCGAACGTCACCTCGTCCGGGGCGATGAGGCCGGCGCGCGCGCCCGCCTCGATCGACATGTTGCACACGGTCATGCGACCTTCCATCGACAGCGCCCGGATCGCCTCGCCGCGGTACTCGAGGATCCGCCCGGCCGCGCCGGCGACGCCGATGCGGGCGATGATCCCGAGGATGATGTCCTTCGCGGAGACGTCCGCCGGAGGCGTGCCGTCGACGGTGATGGCCATCGTCGAGGGACGGGGCCGCGGGATGGTCTGGGTCGCCAGCACGTGCTCGACCTCGCTCGTCCCGATGCCGAACGCGAGCGCTCCGAAGGCGCCGTGCGTCGAGGTGTGGCTGTCGCCGCAGACGATGACCATCCCCGGCTGGGTCAGCCCGAGCTGCGGGCTGATGACGTGGACGATGCCCTGGCGCGGATCGCCCATCCCGTAGAGGCGGACCCCGAACTCGGCGCAGTTGTCGCGCAGCGCGGCGACCTGGCGCGCGGAGACCGGATCCGGGATCGGCCCCGTCGCGTCGAGCGTCGGGATGTTGTGATCCATCGTCGCGAGCGTGAGGTCCGGACGCCGCACGCGCCGGCCGGCCAGCCGGAGCCCGTCGAACGCCTGCGGCGAGGTGACCTCGTGGACGAGGTGGAGATCGACGTAGAGGAGGTCGGGCTCGCCCTCGGCCCGGCGGACGACGTGCGCCTCCCAGATCTTCTCGGCGAGCGTCCGCGCGACGCTCACAGGGGCGAGCCGCCGTCCAGGAGCTGCTCCGCCCGGAAGCCGTGACCCCGCACGAGCGCCAGCACCCGCTCCGCATCGGCGGCGTCACGCGTCTCAACGATCACGTCGAGCCCCACGCGGCCGAGCGTCGTGTACGGGCCGAGCCGGTGGATGCCGACATGCAGGATGTTGATGTGCTCGTCGCCGAGCACGCCGCTGAGCCGGTGGAGCTGGCCGGGCTTGTCCTCGAGCCAGGTGCGAAAGGCCAGATAGCGGCCGGCGCTCGCGAGCCCCTGCTGGAGCACCTTGCCGAGCAGGTTCGGATCGATGTTCCCGCCGCTCACGATGATCCCGACGCGCTTGCCGGCGAGCTCCGCGGCGTCGTCGAGCAGCGCGGCGATGCCGGCCGCGCCGGCCGCCTCGGCCAGGAGGCGGTGGCGCTCGAGCAGCAGCACGATCGCGCGCGCGAGCGCCTCATCGCTCACCGTCCGCATGCGAACGCCGAACGCGCGGGCGATCTCGACCGTTCGCGCGGCCGGCTCGCGCACCGCGATGCCATCGGCGATGGTGGCCGATCCTCCGCTCGCGATCGTGCCGGTCGCGATGGCGTCGGCGAACGCGCTCGCTCCGGCGGCCTGAACGCCGATCAGGGCCGCGCGCGAGCCGGACTCGCGCATCGCGAGCACGGTCCCGGCGAGCAGCCCGCCGCCACCGACCGGCACCACGATCGCGTCAAGATCGGGCGCGTCCTCGAGCATCTCGCGCGCGACGGTGCCCTGGCCGGCGATCACCGCGGGATCGTCGAACGCGTGGACGTAGACCGCCCCGCGCCGCGCCGCGATCTCGCCGGCCTCCTGGTGCGCGGCGTCGTAGTCGGCGCCGGTGAGGACGATCTCGGCTCCGGCGCGCTGGATCGCGGTGAGCTTGGCGAGCGGCACACCACGCGGCAGCACCACGCAGGCCGGTACGCCGATCGCCGCGGCGGCGACCGCGACCCCCTGGCCATGGTTCCCGGCCGAGGCGGTCACGACGCCGCGGGCACGCTCGCTCGCGTCGAGCGCCAACAGCCGGTTCAGCGCGCCCCGGATCTTGAACGCGCCGGTGCGTTGGAGGTTCTCGAGCTTCAGGTGCACCTCGCAGCCGGCGAGCGCCGAGAGATCCGTCGACCGGATGAGCGGCGTGCGCTCGACGCGGCCCGCGATCGCCGCGGCGGCGTCGCGCACGGTCGGCGCGTTGGGCGCTCTGACCTGGACGCTCATGGCGCCGTCACCGCTCCGGAGGCGGCCGAGCCGACGAGGCGCGCGTACTTCGCGAGGGCGCCGGTCGGATACCGCGCGGCGGGCGCCCGCCACGCCGCGCGGCGCCGCTCGAGCTCCGCCGCCGGCACGTCCAGGTCGATCCGCCGATCCGCGACATCGATCGTGATGCGGTCGCCGTCGGCGACGAGCGCGATCGGGCCGCCGGCCTGGGCCTCCGGCGCGACGTGGCCGACGGCGATGCCGTGCGTGGCGCCGCTGAAGCGGCCATCGGTCACGAGCGCGACCTGGTCGCCGAGGCCCGCGCCGACGAGCGCGCCGGTCACGGCCAGCATCTCGCGCATCCCGGGGCCACCGCGCGGGCCCTCGTAGCGGATCACGATGATGTCGCCCGGCTCGATCGTCCCCGCCTCGATCGCCGCGAACGCGTCCTCCTCGCGATCGAAGACGCGCGCGGTGAAGGTCCGCGTCGGGGTCGCGTGCCCGGCGACCTTCGTCACCGCGCCGTCCGGGGCGAGCGAGCCACGGAGGATCACCATGCCGCCGGTCGCCGCGATGGGTCGGTCGAGCGGCCGCACGACCTCCTGTCCGGACCGCTCGCGGGCCGCGCGCGCCTCCTCGCCGACCGTCCGGCCGGTCACGGTGGGCGCATCCGCGTTGAGCAGGCCGGCGTCGAGCAGGCGCCGCAGGACGAGCATGATGCCGCCCGCGCGGTCCATGTCCGGGGCCGTGAACCGGCCCCACGGCTTCATGTCGGCCAGCAGCGGTGTGCGCGCGCTGATGCGATCGAAGTCGTCGATCCCGATGTCCACCTTCGCCTCCGCGGCGACCGCGAGGAGATGGAGCACCGCGTTCGTCGAGCCACCGGTCGCCATCACCGCGGCGATCGCGTTCTCGATCGCGGCGCGGGTGATGACGCTCGATGGCCGTACGTCGTCGTTCAGCAGC
>DASWCU010000127.1:0-2546 GCA_036389935.1 Candidatus Limnocylindria bacterium | reverse complement strand
TGCCCACCGAGACGACGAGCCCGACCTCCTCGCGCACCGCCCGCTTGAGGTCGCGGGCGCAGGCCTCCACGCCGCCGAAGAGATGCGCGGTCGCGGTGACATCGAGGAACGCCTCGTCGAGCGAGATCGGCTGTACGAGCGGCGTCCGCTCGGCGAAGAGCGCCATGACCGCGTCCGACGCCGCCTCGTAGGCCTCGAAGTCGCCAGGGACGAAGACGGCGTGCGGACACAGCTTCCCGGCCTGGCGGAGCGGCATCGCCGAGCGGATCCCGAAGCGCCGCGCCTCGTACGAGGCGGCGCTCACGACGCCGCGCTCGTTCGGTCCGCCGCCGACGATCACCGGCTTACCGCGGAATTCGGGATGGTCGCGTTGTTCGACGGACGCGTAGAACGCGTCGAGGTCGCAATGGAGGATGTCGCGCGGCGCGGTGTTCACACGAGCTCCATCCGGCGCGGCGTGGCGCTCATGCGAGCTTCACGCCGTGCCGTGCGGACTCGGGCGCGATGAACCGGGCGAGCCGTTCACCCTCGTCGGTGAGCGCTAGGCGCACCGCCTTCAGGAGTGGCTTGAACGGCCGGAGCTCGACGATCGCCTCGCGTGCCGCGCTCCGTGCGCGCCACGATCCGGCGACCATGCCGTCGACGAGGAACGTCGGTTCGACCTCGGCGGCATGGATGACGCTCTTGCGATACGGCTCGGGGAGGATGCGCACGCGCTCGGGCGCGGCGTGGCCGAGGATGGCGGCGTCGAACCGGGCGAGGAAGCGCGGCTGCGCGTCGACGTCGGCCGACGGTCGAGGGGCGTCCGCGAGGTCGAAGAGCTCGCGGCCGCGCGCATCGGTGAAGCGGACGAGGTCTCCCATCCGCGCGAGCGCAGCGCGGATCGGCGGGACGCGTGCGCTGCTCCACGCGGCAACGTCGGCGACCGCCGCCGGTCCGAACGCGGCGAGGTGCCGCCGGACCACGAGCTCGTACGCCGCCTCGGGCCGAGGCGCCTTGCGCAGGGCGGGTGGCGGCGCGACGAATCGCGCGAGCGTGCGGTGTTCCCAGCGGGCCGACGCGGGCTCCCAGATGAGACCGCTCGTCGCGACGGCCGCGAAGACCAGCCAGCTGCGCAGGCGTTCGTCCTCGCCTGCGCCCGGCGGCAGGTGCGACGCGACGTGCTCGCGGATCTCCGCCCGCGTCCGGGGCGTGGTGGCGGCGAACCGGCGCACGCGCGCGTGGATCTTCGCCAGCTCGGCGAGCGCCGGCGCCCCGGGCGGGCGCCACGCGGCGAATCGGCCTTCGAGCGTCGCCAGCGAATACGCGGGGTACTCGCGCGCGCTGACGAGATGGAGCGTCGCCCGCATGAGCGTCGCCTTCAGCACCTCACCCTGATCGATGCGCCGGGTGAGGTCGTCGCGCGCGAATCGCGCGAGTCGGCTCCAGAGGGCGACGTACGGGGAGGGTGCCCACTGCGCCTGGAGACAGGCGAGGCGCTCGATCGCGGCGACCGGCCCGATGGGCGCGCGATCGAGCAGCATCTGGCGTGCGAGGAGCGCGCGGTTCAGCGCACGGTCGGAGAGCACGGGGTGCTGCGATGCGACGCGGACGGGCATCGCCAGAGGCTACGAGAGCCGGCGGATCACCCCGATGACCTTGCCCTGGATCTTGACATCCCGGGCGTAGATCGGCTCCATGCCGCTGTTCGCCGGCTGGAGGCGGATCCGGTCGCGCTCCTTGTAGAACCGTTTCAGCGTCGCCGTGTTGTCCTCGAGCAGGGCCACCACGATCTCGCCGTCTCGGGCGGTGCTCTGTTGCTGCACGACGACGTAGTCGCCGTTGTCGATGTGGTCGTCGATCATCGACTTCCCGCGAACGCGGAGGACGAAGGTCTCGTGTCCGGCCGGGGCCAGGTCGGTGGGCAGCGCCATCGTCTCGGTCCGATCCTCATAGGCCTCGATCGGCTGGCCGGCGGCGATCTCGCCGATGATCGGTGCGGTGACCATCCGGGCGCCGGTCTCGCCGGGGAGGGTGAGCGCCCGCGAACGGGTCGCCTCTTTCTGCAGCCTGCCCTCGCGCTCGAGCTTCGTCAGGTGATGGTGCACGGCTGAGGTCGAGGCGAGCCCGACCGCCTCCGCGATCTCGCGGACGCTCGGCGGGTAGCCGTGCTCCTCGATCGTTTCTCGGATGTACGTGAGGATCCGCTCAGCCCGTTGCTGGTCCTGCTTCGTCATCGCCGACTCGAGCCTACCGAACGGATGTTCACTTGTCAAGGGCGACCAGCCAGAAAAGCGCCAGTCCATACCATGCCGGCGGTGACGCTCGATAGCGCGCTCCGCGAGACGGTCATCGATTACCTGATCCGGACCTTCTGGGCGGCGATCGTCTTCCTCGTGACTCTGTTCATCGCCCGAGCGGTGAGGGGGACGTCGATGCGTGCCCTGACCCGGCATCGGGCGCACGCCAACGTCACGATCCTGCTCGGCAACCTCGCCCAGCTCGCGGTCATCGTCCTCGGCGTCCTGGTCGTACTTGCCATCTACACGCAGGGCGCGTTCGGATGG
>DASWCU010000126.1:0-7396 GCA_036389935.1 Candidatus Limnocylindria bacterium | reverse complement strand
GGTCTGGTGCTGACGCTCGCGGTCGCGCTCGCCGCCTGGTGGACCGCGCGGATGAACACGCAGGCCTCGACCGGCCTCCTCTACGTCGGCCTCGGCTGCGTCCTCGCGGGTGAGGTCAGCGCGCGGGTCCTCTTCTTCCTGACCGGCGCGGCGGTGTAGCCGTTGGTCGATCGTCGCGCGGCGCCGAAGTGATCGACGATCCTCTTCCCTTTCGTGCAAGCGGTCTTTGGCGCGCGACGACATGGCTGGTCAATCGTTTGTCGGATCGACCCACGTCGCTGGAGATCGTCGGGAGCGCCATCGGCTATGTAATGTCGCTGACCTTCGTCATCGGGGGAGTACTCCTGGTGGCAGGTGGCGATAAGTCGTCGCTGTTCCTCGTCGGCGGAGGTCTGGCGTTCCTCGCTCTCAGCAGCCTGAGCACCGGGCAGTTCCTCTATCGCGCCTGGCTCCGGCGGACCCTGGCGAGCACGGGGATGGACGCGACGGGCACCATCGTCGACAGATGGCGGCTGCCGGTAAGTTACGGCTCGTGGAGCTGCGTCCGATTCCGTTATCCAACCCTTCGCGGGCCGGTCGAGGAGATTGCCTGCGATGGCACGGAACTGATCCGTCGCATCAAGCTCGGTGACGCCGTGCGGTTGCGCTACGACCCGGATCATCCGCGACGCTTGCTGATCGAGGCACCCCCGTTGACGCAGGTCGCGTCTCGATAGGTCGATGTCCCTGCACGAAGCCGCTGATCGGATGTTCCAGCCGACGGCGGACGAGCTGCGTCCGCGCACGGACGCGGGGACAGAAGTCGTCGCCCGTGACGACCTGCTGCTCGCGATCGGGCCGCTCGCGCAGCAACCGTGGTCGAGCCAGGTCTACTGGACGCGCTGGGCTGCCGATCAGGTCGAGGCTGGCATCGATGACGTCCTGGCCATCTTCCGCACGCGGCGCCAGGCATTCGTCTGGCTCGTCACCGACAAGAGCACGCCGACCTCACTTCGTGAACGCCTGATCGCCCGGGACTTCATCACACAGCTCGAAGGGAGGATCCTCGTCGCGTCGCTGCCGATCCTCGGCCTCCGAGTGAACCGCGAGCTCCGGATCGAGGAGGCGACCGATCGCTCTCGCATGGAAGACGCCCTCCGTGTTGAACATCCGAGCTGGGATGCCGGACGAGCAGGACCATCGATCGAAGATCGCATGCGCCGCCTCGGAGCCGACTGGCACGCCGCAGTCGGGTACCTGGACGGACACGCTGTCGGGACCGCTCGCTGGCGAGTCCACTCTGATCTCCGTGCGGTCGAGCTCAATGGGGCGGAAACATTGCCAGGGTACCGCCGTCGCGGCGTCTACTCGTCGCTCGTCGCGTACCGGACCGAGCGTGCCGCGAAGGACGGCTGCACCGTCGCGGCGATCATCGCCGACGTTCGGACGTCGGCGCCGATCCTCCTGAGACGTGGCTTCGAGGATGTCGGGCGCGCCACATTCTTCCTTTGGCCGGCCTCGCGCTTCGAGCCGACCGGACCAAGGACCACGCTGCCGCGCGCGTCCTAGCTGGCCCGCCTCCGGCGCTGGTGCCGGCGGGGCTCGTACTCCTCTTCGTCGGGGACGGCCCACTCACGCGCGGAGTACAGCGTCGCCGCGACGACGCCGTCGACCAGCAGGATCAGCAGCGCCGCGACGGCGGTCAGGAACGCGAACGGTGAGGCGCCGGCGGCGCCGAGATCGCCCGAGCGGAGCACCGCGGATACCGCGTACAGCGCGGTGACGACGGCGACCGCCAGGAGGTCGAGCCGCGCGAGGATCCGGTCATCCTCCTCGGCGTCGATGAGCTCGGCGAACGAGGTGACGGCGGCGAGGGCCGCAACGATCGCGGTCGCCACGACCAGCCAGTAGGCGACGATGACGAACCCGTTCGTGTCACGTGCGCCCCAACCGAACCACGCCATGAGATCGACGAGTGTGGTCGCCAGACCGAGGCCGGCCGCGATCTGACCGATGTGGGGACGCAGCGCGAAGCCCAAACGACGGCCTTCGAGGAGCTCCTTCACCGGTGCGGATGGTAATGGCCCGGCCCGTGCGGCGAACGACCGTTCGCCTCCGCCGGCCGTCAGCAGCCGGGCTCGCCGTAATGGCCGCAGCAGTCCTGGCGAAGGATGACGCGCCGCGCGAGGTTGGACGCCGTGTGCCGCAGTCGCGGGCCGAGCGGAAGCTCGCTCGCGCGCCAGTTCCGCCAGAACCCGGACACACCGGCGCGCCAGGCGCTCATCGCGTTCAATAGTGCGATGACCGACGAGCCCAGCGTCGCATCGCTCGCCGAAGCCCTTCCCTCGACCGGCGACATGATGGCGCTGGTCGGCAACTCGTGGTGGAAGTGCGCGTACGCCGCGCGCGGCGGGAACTGGGCGCTCGCGGCGTACTTCGCGCGGCGCGTCCGGTCGCTCCAGCGCAAGGTCGCCGCCCGCAAGGCGAAGTACCGCGAGCGGCTCGAGGCGTTCGAGGCGGAGATGCTCGTTCCGCTCTTCGCGGCCATCGAGACTGCGGACCGCGACGCGTTCGAGCGGATCTTCGCCGATGCCACGGCACGCGCGAACCGGAATCACGTCGAGACGGGGTACGGCTACATCCGCTGGACCCTGCCCTCGGAGCCGCCGAAGGATCTCGACCTGGGGCCCGGCTCGGGTCGGGGCGACAGCGACTCGACCTGAGCCGCGAAGCTCAGCGCGCCGGCGCTCCGATGAGTGCGGCCGGATCGCGCCAGCCGTAGCCCACCTCATTCAGCACGTGGCCCTCGTACGGCTCGCTCTTCTCACCGACGAGGACGCCGCCGAGGCCCTCGTACCACGTACGGGCCTTCGCGTTGTCGCGGAGCGTCCAGATGAGGATCGGTGCGAGGCCACGCCGGACCAGCTCCTCGGCGGCGGCGCGCACGAGCGCGCGCCCGATGCCCCGACCCTGATGACGATCGAGGACGTACAGGGCGTACACCTCGCCCGGATACGCCCGATTCGCGCTCCGCTCGGGGCCACCCGTGGCGAAGCCGACGATCGCGCCGCCCGCGTCGGCCACGTACGCGACGCGATCGGGGTTCAGGGTCTCGAGGCCGCGTCGCCAGCGCACCGCGCTCTCGGCCGGGTCGAGCCCGTCGAGCAGCTCGTCGGGGAGGATGCCGCGGTAGGCGCTGCGCCACGTGTCGACCCGGACCCTCGCGATAGCGGCGGCGTCCTCGACCGTCGCGCGCCGGATGCGCGGCTCAGCGATGGGCATCGAACCAATCGGCGATGCGGCGACAGTGCTCGATGCGGTTCTTCGGCTTCCCGCCGCGGGTGAGGTCGTGGTTGTCGTCCTGGAAGCGGACGAACACGGCCTCCCGGCCGAGCACCTTCAGCGCGACGAAGAGCTGCTCGGCCTGCTCGATCGGACAGCGGATGTCGCGTTCGGCGTGGAGGATGAGCAACGGCGTCCGCACGTTCGTGACGTACGTCAGCGGCGAGCGATCGACGAGCTTGTGGCCATCGCGCCACGGGGCCGCGTCGCCCATCTCGTGCTCCCAGAAGTGCCACCCGATGTCGCTCGTCCCGAACGCGCTCACGTTGTTGCTGATGCTCCGCTGGGTGGCGGCGGCCTTGAACCGATCGGTGTGCCCGACGATCCAGTTCGTCATGAACCCGCCGTAGCTGCCACCGGTCACGTAGAGCCGGTCGGGATCGACCCAGCCGAGCCCGAGCGCATGGTCGACCCCGGCCATCAGATCCTCGTAGTCCTTCCCGCCCCAGTCACCGACGCACGCCTCGACGAAGCGCTCGCCGTAGGCGTGGCTCCCGCGCGGGTTCGTGTAGAGGACCGCGTACCCGCGACCCGCGAGCACCTGGAACTCGTGGAAGAACGCGTGGCCGTACGCGGTGTGCGGCCCGCCGTGCACTTCGAGCACGAGCGGCCAACGCTTCGCGGGGTCGAAGCCTCGTGGCCGCAGGAGCCAACCCTCGATGGTCCATCCGCCGGCGCCCGTGAACTCGACGCGCTCGGGTGCGGCGACGTGGCGGGCGGAGACGAACGCATCGTTGAGCCCGGTGAGGCAGCGCATCCCGCCGCCGACCTCGCCCGAGATCACCTCGCCCGGCGACGTCGCGGTCGCAAGGACGCCGGCGAACCGCCGAGCGCGCGCGTCGACCGAGGCCATGACCACTTGATGCGGGCCGAGCGTCTCCGCCCGCACGTCGCCGCCGCCGGCCGCGCACGAATAGAGGTTCGCCGTGCCCTGGTCGGACCCGACGAAGAGGATGCGTGCCGCGTCCGCGGTCGGCGCCGGCAGCATGGTCGGCGCCTGGCCGCGGATGTCGCTGATGACCGACGAGCCGATCGTGCGATCCCAGTCGCCGAGCAGGTCCGTGCCCTCGCCGCCGCCGGCCGGGAACCGCCACAGTCGCACGTTGCGGGCCTGCGACCCGACCGCCTCGGCGATCCCGTAGCAGAGGATGGACCGCCCGTCGGGAGACCACGCGGGGTTGCCGAACGAGCCATGACCGGTGGTGACACGGCGGGCATCGCCGCCCGCGAGCGGGACGATGTAGATGTCGGCGACGGTGTCGCGGTCACGGTCGTCACCGCGGTTCGAAGTGAACGCGACGTTCGCGCCGTCGGGCGAGACCTCCGGCTGCGCGTCATCCCAGTCGCCCTCGGTGATGCGGCGCGGCTCGCCGTCGAGCGGCACCCACCAGAGATGCTTGCGCCGCAGATCGAACAGCCAGCCCTCGTCGGACTTGTAGCGGAGGCGGTCGTAGACCTTCGGCGCCGCATCGTCCGTCGGACCCTCGCGGGCGTCCTTCACCACCGCCACGACGCCCGATCCGTCGGGCGCCCAGGCGAACTCCGCGCACTCGTCGTCGAAGCTCGTGAGCCGACGCGCCTCGCCACCCGAGGTGCCCAGAACGTAGATGTGCTTCGGCGGCTTCTTCCCGTCCTGCTCGGTCCCGCGGTCGCTCAGGAACGCGAGCTTCGTGCCGTCCGGCGACCAGCGCGGCGCGCCGTCTCGAGCCGTGCCGGCCGTCCATTGGACCGCCGGGCCACCCGCGAACGGCGCGACGTGGATCGCCGAGCGATAGACGTTCTCAACCAGGTCCATCCGGCGGACCACGAACGCCACGCGCTCGCCGTCCGGGGAGATGCGGGCCTCCATGACGACGGCGATCTCCGCCAGATCCTCGGCGGTGATCGGCGGCAGCGGCACGGACATGGCGCGGTATCGTGCCATACATGAACGGCGTGCGGCTCGATCGTCGCGCGCGCATGGGTCTGCTCGTCGGCGCCCTCGCGATGTTCTTCGCCCTCGACGTCGCGTTCCTCGCGAGCCTGCCGGGGTTCGCCTTCGCGCCCGACGCGCTGGGACAGGCGATCATCCAGGTCCTCCCCGGGGTCATCGCGGTGCCGCTCATCGAGCTGCTCCAGTTCTGGGCGAAGCGCCTGCTCGTGCTCGGCGTGCTCGCGCTCTTCATGGCCCTGGGCGCGATCACCGGCATGCTCGCCGTCGATCCCGCGCGCCGCGACCGGACCGTCCTGCTGGCCGGCGCGTCGCCCTGGGTCGCGACGGTCGCGCTCGCCGAGCTGTTCGCGAGCCGCACGATCGACGTGAGCTCGATCCTCCTCACGACCTGCGTCGGCGCCCTCACGTTCTTCATCGCGCTCCAGCTGCTCTTGGGCGCGGTCGCCGTGCCCGCCGCCGCGGACGCGCCGCGCTCGCCATCCCGCCGGCAGGTCCTCCTGGGTGCCGGCGCGAGCGCCGCGGTGCTCGCGGTCGCGAGCCTCGGGCTCGGCCCGACGCTCCGCTCGGTCGGGCGGCGGGTAGAAGGCGTGCCGTTCGTCGCTCGGCGGCTGCGCGCGACGGCCTCCTCGCCACCGGCCCTTCCCGCGTTCGAGTCGGTCGAGCGGCTGACCCGCCGGGTCACGGAGAACCGCGACCACTACACGGTCGACACGACGCTGATCAAGCCGACGGTCGACGTCGAGGCGTGGAAGCTCGAGATCGGCGGTGCGGTCGCATCACCGTTCGCCCTCACCTACGACGAGCTGCTCGATCTCGAAGCGGTCGAGCAGCTGCACACGCTCGAGTGCATCAGCAACAACGTCGGTGGCGATCTCATCTCGACCGCGTTGTGGACGGGCGTGCCCCTGCGCGACCTGTTGGCGCGGGCGCAGCCGAAGCCGGGCACGTTCGACGTGAAGCTGACGTCCGTCGACGGCTACACCGATTCGATCCGGATCGAGAAGGCGATGGAGCCGGCGACGATCGTCGCCTACCTGATGAACGGGTACACCCTGCCCGAGGACCACGGCTACCCCGCCCGGCTGCTCGTCCCGAACATCTACGGGATGAAGAACGTGAAATGGCTCCGGTCGATCGAATGCGTCACCTTCGACTTCCAGGGCTACTGGATGGAGCGCGGGTGGTCCGACGTCGCGATCGTCAACACGAACTGCCGGATCGACACACCGAGCAACGCCGTGCGCTGGAACGGCGCGGAGAGCATCCCCATCGCCGGGATCGCGTTCGCCGGGGCACGCGGGATCGCGAAGGTCGAGATCTCGACCGACGGCGGGCAGACGTGGACCGCGACCGACCTCGAGCCCGCGCTCGGGCCGCTCACCTGGGTCCGCTGGAAGCTCGATTGGCGGCCATCCGGCGCGGGCCGGTACCGGCTCCTCGCGCGCGCCACGGACGGCGGCGGCGAGACCGAGACGGCGATCCGGCGCGAGCCGTTCCCGAACGGCGCCACCGGCTACGACGGCATCGAAGTCACCGTCACGCGCGGCTGAGCGCTAACCTCCCAGCGTGGCGAAGCGCCGGTTCTCCATCACCGTGCCCCTGCCGGCCTACGCGCGGCCACGGAACGAGTGGCGGCGGCGGGTCCATGCCTCGGTGCTCGAGGTGCAGACCAGGCGCGGGGTCGGCTATCGCGACAGCGATCGGCTCGAGGTCCGCATCTCGCTGCCGCTCGGCGACCGGCCGCTCGACATCCACGAGATCGACGAACGCGTGAAGGACGTGATCGACGCCCTCGGGGGTCGGATCGCCGGGCCTCGCAGCCGCCGCCGGATCGCGCCGATCGTGCCGTCGACCGATCAGGTCCGGCGGATCGTGCTCGAGAAGGAAGGGCGCCGGACCCGCCGCCGGGCGCTCGGCGAGCTCGCGATCTCCCGTTACCGAGCCCGCCGCCGCGCGGCCTGACCGCTGGACGAGTCCGGGGCAAGTCATCCTGGAGATCGTTACACCCGCATCAGGCGACGGCTGTTACCTACATACAAAACGTGACGAACGCCACTTGTGCGCCGTCGTGTCCGGCGTACCGTCTCGCCTGCCGGCCAGGCAGGCTGGCTGCGGTCGCGCAATGCGACCCAGGAGGAAGGA
>DASWCU010000125.1:0-17533 GCA_036389935.1 Candidatus Limnocylindria bacterium | reverse complement strand
GGCCTGGCTGTCCCGCTTCCCGCTGCCGGTCGGCCTGCTCGAGGCGGGGCTCCTGCCGTTCCTGCCCGGCGACGCGTACAAGCTCGCGGCGGCTGCGCTCGTGCTGCCGGCCGCCTGGCGCGTCCTGCCCTCCATTAGATAAGGAGTGCACGGAGCCACCACTCTCGGCGGCCGGCCGTCGCCGCGAGCCCGGCCCCACGCCGCTTGGCGTCCTGTCCGCCCAGGTACCATTTTCCCCGCAGATAGCGAGCTTCGATATCGGGGTCCGATCCCGGAAGGGCGAACCGACGCTCGCGTTCGCGACCGGTGGGACCGGCGAAAGGGGTGGCCGACGTGTCGAAGCCGACAGCGGGGGCTTGGGTCGCGCCGTGGCCGTGACCTACCATCATGACCGATCAGGACCCGCGAACGGCCGCGAGAGGAGCCGCGAGCCGGAGGGCGGAGCGACCGACGTGCCGAAGGCCAAGGTCAACACGGCGAACAAGATGATGCGGGACTTCTTCCTCGGCTTCATCAAGGTGCACGTGCTGCACCACGCGAGCAAGGGGCCGCTCTACGGCGTGTGGTTCCTCGACGAGCTCGCGCACCACGGCTATCAGCTCTCGCCGGGAACGCTCTATCCGCTCCTGCACGGGCTCGAGGCGGCCGGCTACCTCGAGCGCGAGGGCCGGGTCGTCGAGGGCAAGGTGCGGAAGTACTACCGGATCACGCCGCTCGGCGAGCGCGCCCTCAAGGAGGCGCGCGCGAAGATCACCGAGCTGGTCGAGGAGATCGCGGAAGGCGGTGCGTCCGCGAACGGGCGCCCCGCCCGCGAGCCGCGGGTCGCCGCCGCGCGACGCTGATCTCCTAGCCGAGCTCGCGGCACCGCGGGAGGATCTCCCGCGCGGCGATCTCGGCCTTTCGGCGCGTGCCCGGTGCGTCGGTCCGAAGCACGACCTCGGTGAAGCCGAGCTGCCGGTGGCGCTCGATGCGGGCGAGCGCGTCATCCGGGTCGCGCCAATGGAGCATGACCGATCGCGGGATCGTCTCGGGGTCGCGCCCGATCGCTCGGCAGTGCTCCTCGAGCGCACGGGCCGCGGCGGCGTGGCCCTCCTCGCTTCTCGCGTTCGAGCTCCACACGTCCGCGTGGCGCGCGACGACGCGCATCGTCCGCTTCGGCCCATGGCCCCCGATCCAGATCGGCGGGTACGGCCGCTGCACGGGCTTCGGCTCGCCGATCGCGTGCTCGAGCCGGTAGTAGCGGCCGTCGAACGTGGCGCGATCCTCCGTCCAGAGCAGCTTCAGGACCGAGCACGCTTCGTCCAGCCGGCGGACGCGCTCGGCCGGAGCGGGGAAGGGCATGCCGACCATGCGGAACTCCGGCTCGTTCCAGCTCGCACCGATGCCCACGATCAGCCGCCCGCCCGAGAGGTGATCGACCGTGACCGCGAGCTTCGCGAGCACCGCGGGGTGGCGGTAGAGGTTGCCGGTGACCAGGCAGCCGATCCGGATGCGCTGCGTGGTCTCGGCCATGGCCGCGAGCATCGCCCAGCCCTCGTAGCTCGGGAGGCCCGGATCGTCGCCGACCGCGGTGAGGTGGTCGAAGCCCCAGAGGTGATCGAACCCGGCCTCGTCGGCCATCCGCCAGAGCGATCGAAGCTCGTCGGTCGAGAGCTCCTGCAGCCGCAGGAAGAGCCCCACCCGCAGCGGATGGCCCACCCGGGCATGATGCCGTATGTGACGTGCGCCGATATCGGCAACCGATCTAGCAGCCGGGCGTCGAGATGACCTGACGAGCCCACGATCGAAGGACGGGGGATCGCGCGCGTGAGCCCGGACTGAGGAACGAGCAGAAGCGTCACCCATCGCCATCCCGCGCTCCAGGCGGAGACGGTTGCGACCGCCAAGGCGAGAACCGTCTCGGACTGTAGGGTGCGATGTCCACCGTGGTGGCTTCGCCATCCATGAGCTCCTGAACAAGCTTGCCGGTGATCGCCCCCATGCAGAGGCCCTTGTGTCCGTGTCCGAACGCGAGATACGCGTTCTCGAATCGCGGCGCGCGACCGATCACGGGAAGGGAATCAGGCATCGATGGTCGCCGCCGCATCCAGAGCGAGGCGTCTTCCGTGCGCAATTCGGGGAAGGCTTTCCGCGCACCCCGGATGAGACGCTCCGACAGCTTCAGGTTGGCCGGTGCCGAGACGCTCGCGAGCTCATCCATCCCCACGATCCTGACCCCCGACTGATGCGGCGTCATGGCGACGTGGGAATCCGCGAGGACGATCGGCAGGTCGAGGCGGATGCCTGGGTTCGGGAGATCGGCCCCATATCCGCGCTCGACGTCGAGGGGAACATCCGACCCGAGCTTGCGGAGGAGGGCCCGTGACCACGGCCCGGCGGAGATGACCACGGCTTCGGTCGTCAGCTGCCCGGCCGCGGTCCGCACGCTCTGGACCCGCCCAGCGCTCGTCGCGAACCCGACGACCTCGCCTCGCTCGAACCGTCCGCCCTTGGCGATGAAGGTGTCGAGGAGCGTCTGGGTGAAGGCCTGCGGATCCTTGGTGTAGAAGGCGTTCGGGAAGTACAGCGCCGCGCCGAAGAGACCGGCCACGCTCGGATTGAGCTTCGCGATCCCGGCGGCATCGAGCAGCTCGTAGCGGATACCCCTTCTGGTTCGGAGCTTGAGCGAGAAGGCATTCGGATCCAGATCGTCCTTGCGGCGGTAGACATACATATGGCCCCGGTTGCGGAGGACGTTCTCGGCCGGGGTGCCGGCGATGAGCGGTCGGTACGCGTCGAAGCCGCGCGACATCAGGCCGTAGAGGGCGGCCGATATGGACTCGACCCGCGATGGTCGGCTCGACAACGCGAACCGGATGAGCCACGGGGCAAGGCGCGGGACGTACCCGAAACGAATGACGAGCGCCGAGTCCGGGTCCATGAGCAGCCGTGGTAGCGAGCGGATCACGTCCGGCATGCCGGTGGGCAGGCAGTCGTCGGAGAACATGCCGCCGTTGTGTCCGGATGCTTCGTCTCCGGGCGTCCCGCGCTCGATGACCATGACCTTCCGGCCGGTGCGCTGGATCTGGAGTGCTGTGGAAACGCCCACGATGCCGCCCCCGACGACGACGACGTCGACCATGTCGCGACTCACGTTCATGTCTCGATGACCATAGACCGGGATGGGACGAAGACGCCGCTCGACAGCCTCTACCCCTGACTGCGTCTTCTCGCGAAGTGCAAGGGGTGGGACCGGGTCCTCTCGCGAAACACAAGCCGAGTGCGTACCGGCTCGTCGACGCCTGATCGCTCTTGTCGCGCTATTGGTACCGCCCGCGCGAGAAGAGCCTGCGCGGCGGGATCTCCTGGTAAAGGACGCGGACGTTCTCGGGCGGGATGTGCAGCTCCGCGCCGACCGCGCGTGCGGCGGCCCGCATCATCGCTTCCGCGACCTCGACGGATCGTCCAGAGGTCGCGGAGATCTCGACGAGGGGTGGATGCGTGTCGGCGGGCTGCACCGCGGGGGCAGCGTCCGCGATCACGTATCGGCCCGCCGGGATGTCCGTCCATACGACCCAGATCTCCGTCGGCGGGACACCGCCCGCCGCCGCTATCGCGGCGCCGATCTTCGAGGCCGCCTTCGTGGCGTCGACCTCGTTCTGGGGGAGCGCACGGATGCTGATGACTGGCATCGGCTTCGCGCCTCGCTTTCGTGTGACTCAGTTCCGGGGAGACGTCGGCTTGCGCAGCTCGGGAAGCATCTCTGCCGCCGACGATGGCCTCCCTGCGGGAAACGACGTGCCCGCGGTCGCGAGGTACGTCTGGACCACGAGCGTGTAGAGGTCGAGCACGGGCCGGCCGGTCGCGCGGCGGATCGCCTGCGCGAACGGGACGAAGTTCGTGCACTCGAGCACGATCGCCCCGACTTCGGGATGCGCCAGCACGAGCTGCTCCGCGGCGTCGATCATCTCGCGCTCGAGCACGGCGGGATCGGCGACGAGCGCATTGTCGATGTACACCGTGGGGAACACCGCGTCGGCCGGCATCGCCTGGACGACCACGGGGATGTCGCGCGAGGACCAGCCGACGCCCTCGAAGTGCCGCTCGGTGAGGTTGGGTCGCTCGGTCAGGATCCCGACGCGCTGGCCCTTCCGGATCAGCCGGGCGGCGAGCGGGACCTGGAGAAGCGCCGAGGTCAGCATCGGGACGCCGACGGCGGAGGCGAGCTCGGGCTGGTAAACGGCGAGGAAGCCGCAGCTCGTCGTGATCGCCCGGACGCCCTCGGCCTCCAGCTCGCGCGCGGCGTCGACGAACGGCGCGAGCAGCCCCGGATCCGGCCGCTGCCCCATGATGCGCGACGGGTCGGCGCCCTTCACGATCCGGTACCGCACCGGGAACGGCCAAGTCAGCGCGTTGCCGACGTCGCCGGGAAGGCGCGGCGCGAGCGTGTCGAGCATGAGTATCCCGACCGCGTGCCCGTAAAGCGTCCGGCCGCCGTGGACCAGCCGGCTCACCAGCCGAACCGCATCGCGATCATGAGCGTGAACAGGACGAAGAAGCCCGTGTTGAAGCCCCACGAGGGAGCGCGGCCACCGTAGCCGCGCGTCACCACGTTACCGACCATGTAGAGGCCGACGACCGCCGCGGCGAGATAGGTGATCCCGTACGGCGTCTCGAGGGCGCCGAGCACGCCGCCCGCGATACCGCGCAGGATACCGAGCCCGACCGTCCCGATCGCGACGGTGATCGTGAATCGGCGCGCGCGGCCGCGACGCAGGTCGGCGAGGAGGGCCTGGTCATGCTCGGGCGGGAGCTTGCGCATCTCGGGCCACAGCACCGCGGTCGCGTACATCTGCGACCCGAACCAGAACACCGCGAAGAGCACGTGGAGCCATTGGATCGCGGCGACGAGCAAGACCTCGACGCTCACCGCGCGACCTCGCGCTCGATGGCGATGCGACCCGCGGCCACGCTCATGCGAGCGGGGGGAAGTCGTGGCCGTGGGTCGCGAGGTACGTCTGGGTCACGAGCGTGTAGAGGTCGTACACCGGTAGGCCCGTCGCGCGGCGCACGGCTTGCGCGTACGGGACGAAGTTCGTGCACTCGAACACGAGCGCGCCGACGTCGGGTCGCTCGCGGACCAGCTCGGAGGTGAGCTCGACGAGCTCGCGCTCGAGGTGGGCGGCGTCGGCCTCCGTCCCCCCGTGCAGATACGTCCGCCGGAAGAGCGTCTGGGACGGGAACCCGGCGACGGCCACGCGAACATCCCGTGACGACCAGCCGACGCCCTCGAAGTGGCCCTCGGTGAGGTCCTCGCGGCTCATCGTGACGATCCCGACCGCGCGATCCGGGCCGAGCGCACGCGCCACGAGGGGGACCTGCAGCAGCGCCGAGGTCACGACCGGTACGGACACGGAAGCCGCGAGCTCGCGTTGGTAGATCGCGAGGAAGCCGCAGCTGGTCGTGATCGCACGGACGCCGTCGGCCTCGAGCTCGCGGGCGCCCTCGAAGAAGCGATCCAGCAGCTCGGCGTCCGGCCGCTGCACGACCCTGACCGACGTCGCGCCCGCCACCACCCGGTAGCGGACCGGGAAGGGCCAGGTCGTGGCGTTGCCGACGTCGCCCGGCGGCCGCGGGAAGACGGTGTCGAGCATCAGGATGCCGAGGTCGATCCCGAAGAGCGTCCGCCCGCCGCGGAGCAGCGGCACCTCAGCGTCCCGTCGCGGCGGCCGCGGCGGTGACGCGCACGATCCCGGCGGTCCCGTCGACCTGGACCAGGCCCTCCATCGCGCGGCGCAGGCCCTCTCCGCGCGTCCCGTCGAGCATCTCCTGCTCGTCACGCGCGAGCTTCATCGACCCCGCCTCCTCGGCCGGGCCGCGCCGGCGCCGGATGAGCCTACCCCGCGATCACGCCGCGGCGACCGCGACCGAACGGCGCGCGAGCCAGAAGACCGGGAGGGCCGCGAGGGACGTGACGACCGAGAACACGACGACCAGCAGGACGCTCTGGTCGTAGAGCAGTCCCATCACCGCGCTCCCCGCGAACCAGAACAGGCCGAACGCGAGCGAGAACGCGCCGAAGCCGTACGCCCGCCGCTCCTTGGGGATCAGGTCCGCGAGGGCGGCCTTCATGAGGCTCTCCTGCGCGGCGAGCGAGATCCCCCAGAGCGCGAGGCCGACGAGAACGAGCGGCAGCGAGCCGAGGAACACGAGCGGCGCGAACACGGTGCCGAGGGCGAACGTGACGATCAGGACCGGGAACCCGACGCGATCGAAGAGCCGCCCCGCGACGAGCGCGGCGACGACGTCGAACGCGATCGCGATCGCGAACAGGATGGGGATCCACTGGTCGGTCACGAGCGTCGTCGCACGGAAGTGGAACGCGATCAGGGCGAAGTCCGCGAAACCGGCGCCGATGAGGCCGGCGGCGAGCGAGTAGAGCCAGAAGGAGCGGCCGAGCCCCTCGGTGCTCGCCTTCGGGGTCTTGCTCTCGAGCTCGTGCGGGTTCGGGAACCGCGACCGCGCGAACAGGATCATGAGGATCGTGATCGTCGCGGGCACGAACAGCACCTTGAATGCGTTCTGGTAGTCGACCACCGTGTCGATCCCGCCGGTCGCGCGCAGCGCGAGGACGAGCGCCATGAGCAACGGACCGGCGAACCCGCCGAACTGATCCATCGCCTCGTGCAGGCCGTACCCCCAGCCGCGCCCCATCTCCTTCGTCGCGTACGAGAGCATTGCGTCACGCGGCGGGTTCTTGATCGCCTTCCCGATCCGCTCGACGAACCAGATGACCACGGCGAGCTGCCAGAATCCGACGAACGCCAGGAGCGGGAGCGCGAACAGCTGGATCGCGTAGCCGAGGATCGCGATGGGCCAGTACGCGCGCGTCCGGTCGGCCCAGTAGCCCGACACGAACCGCAGCGCATACCCGACGAACTCGCCCGCCCCCGCCGCGATGCCGATCGCCGCGGCGCTGGACCCGAGCAGCTGGAGGAACTGGCCGACGATGCTGCGGCCGCCCTCGTACGTCATGTCGGCGAAGAAGCTGGACGTCCCGACGAGGAGCACGAACATCATCGCGGACCCGGCGGAGATCCCGCCGATTCGGGTGGTCGCCGGCCGTTCCGCGGCCGCTTCGGTGCTCGCCATCGCAGCCCTCTTTCCTGGTCTTTTCCCGGTCTTTTCCGGCGTTCTGGGGCCGGCCGATCGGTATGGCCCGCGATATCGTATTACGATAGAGCGACGGCCCCATGGTAGCGCTGCCGCAGACCATCCGCACGTATTGCACCCTCTGCGGGGTCGGTTGCCCGTCGGCGATCACCGTTCAGGGATCGAAGGTCCTGAAGCTCGAGCCCGACCGCGAGCACCCCGACGGCGGTGCCGTGTGCGCGAAGGGTCGCGCGGCGCCGGAGATCCACGAGAGCGGCCATCGCGTGAACTATCCGTTGATCCGCACGCGCCCGAAGACCGACCCCGATCCCGGCTGGCGTCGCGCGTCATGGGACGAGGCGCTCGCGTTCGCCGCGGAGCGGCTCTCGACGATCAGGCGCGAGTCGGGTCCGCAGGCGGTCGCCTTCGGCCGCGGCACCGGCAGCGGGACGGGCCTCTCGCCGACCGAGCCGTGGGTCGCACGGCTGGCCGGGGCGTTCGGCTCACCGAACTACCTGACCAACACCCACCTCTGCAATTGGGCGCGCGACGGCACGCTCCATTACACGTTCGGGGTCTACGGCCTCCCGCTCCCCGAGGTGGCGAAGAGCGGCTGCATCGTCCTCTGGGGCTCCGATCCGACGGCGACACTGCTGAACCTCGCGACGAGCATCGTCGCGGCGCGCGCGAAGGGCGCCCGTCTCGTCGTCGTCGACCCCCGCCGGGTCGGCCTCGCGAACAAGGCCGACCTGCATCTCGCCGTCCGCCCGGGCACCGACGGCGCGCTCGCGCTCGCGTTCATCCACGAGCTCATCGAGCATCGCTGGTACGACGACGGCTTCGTGCGCGAGTGGACGAACGCGCCGCTCCTCGTGCGCGAGGACACCGGCCGGCTGCTCGTGCCCGAGGACCTGCCGCCCGGGTCGATCACGCCCGTCACGGGCGACGGCTCGGGGCCGCGCTACGTCGCGCTCGCGGGCTCCGGCGAGCGGCTCGTCGAGTACAGCGCCGCGGTCGGCCGATACGCGCTGCCGCCGGACGCGCTCGAGCTCCGCGGATCCGCGCTCGTCGAGCTGCGGGACGGTACGCATGTCCGTTGCCGGACGGTCTTCGATCTCCTCGCGGACGAGGCGCGGCGGTCCGAGCCGGCGACCGCGGCTGCCATCACGGCGGTGCCCGAAGCGCGCATCCGCGAGGCGGCCCGGTTCATGGCCGAGCACCGGCCGGTGTCGCACCACACCTGGAACGGGATCATGCAGCACACCAACGCGACGCAGGGCGGCCGGGCCATCGCGATCTTCTACGCGCTCCTCGGCGACTGGGACCGGCCGGGCGGCAACGTGCTTCCCGGCGCCGGCCGCACGCGGCCGGTGTCGCTGAGCGTGACGGCGGCGCAGTCGGCGCTCCGGCTCGGCCGGGCCGAGCGGCCGCTCGGCCCGCAGGTCGCGCCGCCGCAGAACATCGTCGCGTACGACCTGTACACGGCGGTCCTCGAAGGGCGTCCGTACCGCGTGCGCGGGCTCGTGTCGATCGGCGGGAACACGATCATCAACACCGGCGATCCGCTCACGGGCCGCCGGGCCCTTCAGCAGCTCGAGTTCTTCGTGCAGGCCGAGCTGTTCCACACGCCGACGTCGAAGTTCGCGGACGTCCTGCTGCCGGCGGCGAGCTTCCTCGAGAGCGAGCTGCTCGTCGTGCGCCACGGTCACGTGCAGCGGCGGCGCAAGGTCGTCGAGCCGCTCCATGAGCGCCGGCCCGACGTGGAGATCATCTTCGACCTCGCGTGCCGGCTCGGTCTCGGAGCGCACTTCGCCGGCGGCGACGTCGCGGCGGCCTACGACGAGGTCCTCGAGCCGCTCGGCCTCAGTTGGGAGGCGATGCGCGATCACCCGCACGGCGTGAGCGGCGTCGCCCCCGCCGGCTACGAGAAGCACGCCGAGACGGACGAGAACGGCGTCGCGCGCGGGTTCGACACGCCTTCGCGGAAGGTCGAGCTGTTCCTCGACAGCTGGGCCGCGCACGGGCAGGATCCGCTGCCGGTCTTCCGCGAGCCCGCGGAGAGCCCGCGGAGCACGCCCGAGCTCGCGCGCGACTATCCGCTCGTGCTCACGAACGCGAAGAAGCCGCAGTACCTGCACAGCCAGCATCGCGGGATCGCGGCGCTCCGGCGGACCGACCCGTTCCCGACCGCCGAGATGCACCCGGACACCGCGGAGCGCTACGGGATCGCGGATGGGGCATGGGTCGTCATCGAAACGCCGCGCGGTCGCGCGCGGGCCAAGGCGGAGGTGACCGGCACGATCCTGCCTGGCGTCGTGTGCGCCTATCACGGCTGGTGGGAGGGCTGCGAGGAGCTCGGCCTCGATGCGACCGATCCCTATGACGAGCGGGGCACGAACATCAACCTCCTCGTCCACAACGACCTGCGCGATCCGATCAGCGGCGCGGTCCCGCACCGGTCAGCGCTCTGTCGGGTCCGTCCGATCGATGAGCCGGCGGGCGTCACACCGAGCGAGGCGAGCGCGTAGCCGCAAGAGACCGGGCCGCGTTGGCCGGAAACCCCAGTTGTGCTACTTTGGCTCGGTTGGGAACAAATGTTCCCAACGCCACGGCACCCGGGAGATGGTGAATGGCTGAACGTTCTGGAAAGGTCATCGGGAAGGTCGTCGCACCGAACCGCCTGAAGGAAGCCCGCCTCGCGGCGGGGATCCCGACCCAGCGCGAGGTCGCCGCGCGGCTCGTCGTCGAGCCGGTCGTCTACACCGTGCTCGAGAAGGGCCTGGCCTTCCCGTCGACGCGCGAGCTCGCGGGCCTGGCGCGCATCCTCGGCGCTCCGGTGGAGCGCCTCTACCCCGACAACCACGCCGAGGTGATCGCGCGCGCCGAGCGGGACCACGCTGGTGAGCGCGACGACGCGGGTGAGCGGGACGTCGCGACCTTCTTCGGACTGCTGAAAGGGCCCGAGCATCTGCTCGTCCGGCGCGAGGAGATGAACTGGTCGGAGCGGAAGCCCGCTCCGGGCCGGCCGGTCGACGTCTACCTCAGCCTGAGCTGCGGCACCCAGCAGAACCCCAACCTGTTGCAGGACACGGTCGCCGTCTGCGCAGCGCTCGGCGTGAGCTTCGTCGCCGCCGCCGGCCCCGCGGGCTGCTGCGGCGGGCCGGTGTGGGCGAAGGGCGTCGGCCCCCAGTGGGCCCACGCCAAGGCCTACAACCTGGCCGAGCTCGGCGTGAGCACGAACGTGAACTGGTGCACGAACTGCCAGATCCGCCTCACCGGCGAGGCCGACCGTCGTGAGCGGGAGGAAGGCGTCAGCCATCCGATCCGCGAGGTCCAGGTGCTCTCGTTCCTCGAGGAGCGGGTCCGCGAGCTCGGCGACCGCGTCCCCTGGAAGCAGGAGGTGCACCGGAAGGTCGCCGCCGAGGGCCACTGGGCGTGGACGGACGTCCATCGCACGGCGCAGGTCGCGACCACGAAGCTGCTATCGATGATCCCGGGCGTGGAGGTCGTCGGGCTGTACGACGGCCACCGTCCCGAGAGCCCGTGCGCGTACCGGGCGAGGGGGATGGTCGAAGGTCGCGACCCGATCCCCGATCACCTGCCGGAGCCGCGTACCGCCGCCGAAGTGCGCGCGAGGCGCGAGCTCTTGGCGGACACGCTCAACGCCATGGGTGCCGACACGATCAGCTGCCAGCATCAGGGCTGTCACCTGCTGTGGTGCTACTACGCGAGCGAGCGGCTCAGCGTCGTGCACGGCGTGTCGGTGCTCGCGGAGGCGCTCGGCGTGAAGCATCCGGACCGCTTCCAGGCGGCCGCGCGGCTCGGCGATCCGGAGAAGGTGCTCGAGCAGACGCGGCCGATCTGGGAATCGTGGGCGATCCCCGAGGCCGACGCGCGCGAGCTCGCGGGCGAGCTCGCCGATCCGCGGTTCTCGGAGGGGGTGACCCGCTGCGCCTGCGGCAAGGATCGGTGCGACGAGCAGCTGATCGCCGTGGACGTGCTCACCGCTCGGACGCAGCCGCTGCCCGCGACCGCATCCGCCGGCGCGTAGAGCGCCGAGCGTCGCGCGCTGCTGGGGCGCCAAGTGCGTGGCGCTCTGCTCGTGGCGCCGGCCGCGAGGCATCCGTGCCCCGTCTCGGCACTAGCGTGCGAGCGACCACTCCTGGACGTTCCATGTCGCGACGTCCCACACGTTCGGCTCGTGCCCACGGAGCGTGGCGGCGTACGCGTTGATCCGACCGCGGTCGTAGAGCCAGATGTCCGCGACCGCCGCATCCACGGTGCGCGCGACCTCCGCGTACGCGGCGCGCCGGGCGGTCGGGTCGAGGAGTAGCCCCGCCCTGACGAGCGCGGCATCCACCGCCGCGTCGCAGAAGCGCTCGTAGTTCGCGCCGGCCCCGCCGTTCGCGACGGTCGGGATCGCGTCGCAGCGGTGTCGCTGCGCGAGATAGGACTGCGGGTCGGGCGTGCTGAGACCGAGCTGGGCGAGGACGACGTCGAACTCACCGCGCTTGCGGATCCCGCTCGCCGCCCATGTGCCCACGAGCGCCGCGGCTGCGACGTTCCGGATGCGCAGCTCCACGCCGATCGCCCGCCACTCGTCGATGAGGACCTGCTCGATCTGCTCGCGCACCCGATTCCCGGTCGTGCTCGTCACGGTCAGCGACGCGCGGACCCCCGCATGGCTCCGGATGCCGTCCGGCCCCGGGGTCCATCCCGCGGCCTCGAGTGCCGCGCGTGCCGCGTCCGGGTCGTATCCGTCCTGGCGCTGCTCCACCGCCGCGAACGGGCCGAGCGGAAGCTCGGAGGTGCCCGGCGTCGCCCGGCCGCCGAGGAGCCGGTCCACGATCCGTTGCTTGGGGGTGGCAAGGAGCAACGCGCGACGGAGGGCAACGTCTCCCAGGACCGGGTGCGGCCGCCGCGGATCGGCGGGGTTCGCGGGCGCGGCGAGATTGAACGCGAGCGCCTCGACCATCGGCGAGCGCGCGATCTCGAGCGTCAGACCGGCGGACTCGAGGTCGGCGACGTCGGCTTCGCCGAGATTCGGCGCGGCGTGGACCTCGCCGGCGCGCAGCTGTGCCTTCGCGACGTCGATCGATGGGGTGAATCGCACGACCACGCGGTCGAGCAGGGGCTTCGGCGCGAAACGGTAAAGCGGATTCCGTTCGGCGATGACCTGGTCGCCGCCGCGGAACTCGGTGATCCGGAACGGTCCGGTGCCCAGCGGCGTTCGGCCGTACGTGGCCCGGACGGCCTCATCGGCCCCGTCGAGGAGATGTTGCGGCAGGATCGCCTCGAACCGGCCGAGGTACGCCGGGTAGATCTCGCGGTAATGGACGACGACCGTGCGGTCATCGGGCCGATCGATCCGGTCGATGCGGTCGTAGCCTTCGCGGCTCGCGACCTTCGGGTCGTGCATGGCGAGCGACCACGTGTACGCGACGTCGGCGCTCGTGAACGGCGCGCCGTCCGACCAGCGCACGCCGGGCCGAAGGTCATAGCGGACCTCCATCGCCCCGCTGTCGTTCGCGATCTTCACGCCGCCGTTCGCGAGGGTGGGCACATCACGCGCGAGGACCGCGATCGGTCCGCCGGACGGGCCGGTCCGGACGAGTCCCTCCACCGCCAGGGCGGAGATGAGGCCCGAGGTCTGCGATCCGGTGCTGTACAGCGGGTCGAGGGTGTCCGGTTCCTGCCACGCGATCACTGCGGTCCCGCCGCTGCGGACGGCCTCCGCCGGCGGAGCCGGTGCTGCGCACGAAGAGACGAGGACGGTGACCGCGACGGCCGCCAGCGATCGCACGCCCCGAGGCTAGCCAAGGCCGGCGGCGCTCACGACGCCCGAGCCCATGGCTTCGTGGTGCGCCTTCATTGACCTGACGGGCGACCGAGCGGTCGTAAAGTGGCGGCATGTGCCGGCTCATGGCGGTCGTCCTCCTCGCGCTCGTCGCGGTCGGCTGCGCCGCGACCGAGAGCCTGAGCCTCAGCGCGTCGGCGCCGTTCGTGTACGCCGCGCCGGTCGAGCAGTCGCTCCAGCGCGTGGCCATCGTCGTGACGATCACGAACCGCTCCGACGACGACCTGCTCGTGAACCCGGCGGACTTCGCCGCGCGCGACGGCGGCAACCGGATCTACACGCCGAACGTCGCCGCGACGGTGGCCGAGGCACGGCTCGTCCGCTACGCGGGCCAGCAGCTCGGGATGGAGGGCCTCCTGCCGCTGTCGTCGGTCACCCTGCGCAAGAACGACGTGCTGTCCGGCTTCGTGGTCTTCGACGTGCCCGCCGGAGTGCGCCCCGTCCAGCTCATCTTCCGGCAGAGCGACGTCGACCACGTCGTCGAGCTCACGTCCTCGCCCTGACGGTCGAAGGGACGTCGAGCGTGGGCATCGCGATCCAGACCCAGGGGCTGTCCAAGCGGTACGGGCGGCAGTTCGCCCTCAAGGGCCTCGACCTCACCGTGGTCGAGGGCGAGGTGCTGGGCTGCCTGGGCCCGAACGGGGCGGGGAAGACCACGACGATCCGGCTCCTCCTCGGCCTCATCCGCCCCACCGCGGGTCACGCGACGATCTTCGGCCTCGATGCGCAGCTGCACGCGCCCGAGGTCCACCGCCGGCTCGCGTACGTCCCCGGCGACGCCAACCTCTGGCCGGGGCTCACCGGCCGCGAGACGCTCGATCTCCTCGGCAGCGTCCACGGGCGCGTCGACAAACGCTACCGCGACGAGCTCATCGAACGGTTCGACTTCGATCTGTCGAAGAAGGTGCGCTCGTATTCGAAGGGCAACCGGCAGAAGCTCATCCTCATCGCGGCGCTCATGACGCGCGCGGACCTCCTGCTCCTCGACGAGCCCACCAGCGGCCTCGATCCACTCATGGAGCAGGGGTTCCGCGAATGCGTCCGCGAGGCGAAGCGCGCCGGGCAGACGATCTTCCTCTCGTCGCACATCCTCAGTGAGGTCGAGGCGCTCTGCGATCGCGTCGCGATCCTCCGCCTCGGCGAGCTTCTCGAGATCGGCACGCTCGCCGAGATGCGGCATCTGTCGGCCCTCTCGGTCGAGGCGACGTTCGACGGCCCACCGCCCGACCTGCGCGGCGTCGCGGGCGTGAGCGCAGTCGAGATCGACGGCGACCGGCTGCGCTGCCAGGTGAGCGGATCGATCGAGCCGCTGCTTCGCGCGCTCGCATCGGCCCGGGTTCGCGACCTGCTCAGCACGAAGCCGTCGCTCGAGGAGCTCTTCCTCGCGTACTACGGCGGCGACGGCGCGGCGCGATGAGCGGCGCACTCCTTCCCCGTACGCTCCCGCTTCCGCGAACGCTGGGCTCGAGCGGGCTGGCCCCAGGGTGGGTCATCGCCGGTCACATCGCGCGCAGCTCGCTCCGGTGGGCCGCGCTCTGGGGCTTCGTGTTCGGCCTCTTCGTCATCGGGACCGTGAAGGGGTATGTCGTCGGCTACCCGACCGTCGCCGACCGGCTGAAGGTCGTGCCGTCGCTCCAGTCCTTCTCGATCCTCCTCGGCCAGCCCCAGCACGCCGAGACGGTCGCCGGATTCACCTCGTGGCGCGTGCTCGTCGTGATCGCGCTCATCGGCTCGATCTGGGGCCTGCTCACCAGCACCGGTCTCCTGCGCGGCGAAGAGGAGGCCGGCCGCTGGGAGCTCCTGCTCGCCGGTCAGACGACGAAACGACGAGCCGCGGCCCAGGCGTTGCTCGGCCTCGGCGTTTCCATCGCGGTCATGTTCGTCATCGCCGTGCTGCTCACGCTCGCGGCCGGTCGCCTGCCGGGCGCGCGCTTCACGGCGGGCGGATCGGTCCTCTTCGGGCTGGCGATGGTCTCCGGCGCGGCGATGTTCGTCGGCGTCGGCGCGGTCGCGAGCCAGCTGAGCGCGACGCGGGGCCAGGCCGCGATGCTGACCGGCGCCGTCCTCGGGGCCTCGTATCTCACGCGGATGGTGGCCGATTCGACGGCCGGCCTCGGCTGGCTCCGCTGGCTCACGCCGATCGGCTGGGTCGAGGAGGTCCATCCCCTGCGCGATCCGCAGCCGCTGGCGCTGTTGCCGGTCCTCGGCCTCGTCGCGGTGTGCGCGATCGCGACGGTCGTCCTGGCCGGACGCCGCGACCTCTACGGCAGCGTCCTGCAGGAACGGGTGTCCCGGTCGACGAGGTCACGCCTCCTCGCCGGCCCGACCGCCCTCGCGATCCGGCTCATCCGTCCGACGGCGCTCGGCTGGCTCTTCGGCATCGTCGCGATCAGTGCGGTACAGGGGTACGTGACCCGATCCGCCTCGACCCTCTTCGCGAGCTCACCCGCCTTCACCTCGGTCCTTGGCCGGCTCGGCGTGCGCAAGGCCTCGGAGGCGTACCTCGGCGTCTCGTTCCTCACCATCGCGGTGCTCATCGCCGTCGTCGCGGCGAGCCAGATCGGCGCGGTGCGCGACGAGGAAGCGAGCGGCCGGCTCGACAACATCCTCGTGCGACCGGTGAAGCGTCTCGTCTGGCTCGGCGGGCGCGTCGCCGTGTCGTTCGGGCTCCTCATCCTGTGCGGCGCACTCGCGGGGCTCGCGACCTGGATCGGCGCGGCGAGCCAGCACGCCGGGGTCAGCCTTCAGACGCTCCTCGAGGCGGGGATGAACGCGACGGTCCCCGCGATCTTCGTCCTCGGCGCCGGCGTCTTCGTCCTCGGCGTGCGACCGCGCCTCACCGTGGCCGTGGCGTACGGGATCGTCGCGTGGTCGTTCCTCGTGCAGCTCGTCGGCTCGATCGTGAAGGGCAACGACTGGCTGCGCGATTCGTCGCTGTTCGCCCACATGGCGCTGGCACCCGCCGCGAAGCCGGACTGGCCTGAGGCCGGGGTCGTCATGCTGCTCGGCGCGGGGCTTGCCCTGCTCGGCGCCGCCTTGTTCCGCCGGCGCGACCTGGAGTACTCGTGACCGATCAGCCGTGAGTGGTCGCGTGCCGAGCCGTCAGCTCGCCCGGCGGTCCGTGTCGGTCGCGCTCGAAGGGATGTGGCGGGGGGCCGCGGGGACGTGGTGGCTCGTCGTCCCGTGCGGATCGGCGACCGCATGCGTGCACGGGTCGACGTGCACGACGACCTCCGAGATCTTCGCGACCGAATGGCAGATCGCGTGGCGGACGGTCTCCGCGATCTCATGGCTCTGCATCGTGGTGAGGTCCGAGTCGACGGTCACGTGGGCCTCCGCCTCGAGGCGATGCCCGATCCAGCGGATCCGCGCGCTCGTGACCTCCTGCACGCCGGGCTGGAGGGCGGCGCGCTCCACGGCCTCCGTGAGCTCAGGATCGACGGCATCCATCAAGCGATGCCAGATGCTGACCGCGGCGCCCTTCAGCAGCAGGGCGATGACGCCGCTGATGACCAGGCCCGCGATCGGGTCGGCCTGCGGGAAGCCGAGGGCCACGCCCGCGACGCCGATGAGCACGGCGAGCGAGGCGAACCCGTCCGTGCGCGCGTGGTACCCATCGGCCACCAACGCCGCGCTGCCGATCCGCGTTCCCCACGACACCCGGTACTGCGCGACCAGCTCGTGGCCGATGAACCCCACGAGGGCGGCGAGCGCGACCCATCCGAGCTGTGCGATCGGCTGCGGATCGATGAGCCTGGCGATCGATTCCCACGCCGCGACCACGGTCGACGCGAAGATCATCAGCACGATGAAGATGCCCGCCACGTCTTCGAGCTTTCCGTAGCCGTAGCTGTATCGGCGGTTGGCTGGGCGGCGTCCCACGGAGAACGCGATCCAGAGCGGGATGGCCGTGGACGCGTCTCCGAGGCTGTGGATCATGTCGGCGAGCAACGCGACCGAGCCGCTCGCAACGACGATCACGCCCTCGATCGCCGCCACCAGGCCGAGCCCGAGGAGCGAGACCTTCGTCGCGCGAATGCCGGCCGCGGACGATTCGAGGGCCTCATCGAGCGTGTCCGCGACGTCATGGCCGTGGGGCGCGAAGATCGATCGGATGGACCCGATCAGGCCTCCGGGGTGCTCGTGACGATCGTCGTGCTCGTGCGCGTCCTCGCGGTCGTCCTCGTGCCCGCTGCCGTGCTGATCGTGCGGGTCATGCGCCGCGACGCCATGCTCGGACATCGGTCGAAGGAGCTCCTCATCGCTCGTCGGCTGCGCGCCGATCCTCCGGTGATGGTAGGGAGTCCTGACTCCGCCAAGCGAACGGACGAGCGCTCTGCGCCACCTGCCGGCGGCGCCGCTCGGCGTCGCCCGGCGCGATGAGTTTCGGGCGGTCGCCTCGTCTTAGGGTTTAAGTAGGATGGCGCTCGTGCAGGAGTCCGCACTTGCCGCTCCGTCGGGGGAGCTCGGGCAGCAGCTCGACCAGCACCGGGCGGAGCTGACCGGGTACTGCTACCGCATGCTCGGCTCGCCGTTCGAGGCGGA
>DASWCU010000124.1:0-7786 GCA_036389935.1 Candidatus Limnocylindria bacterium | reverse complement strand
GACAAGAGCGGCACCGGCAAGCAGGGCGGCGGCATCGGCACCGACAAGGACAAGGGCATCCCGAGCCCGCCCAGGTGAGCTCGAACCTTCCTCCGCGTCCCGGCGAGCATCCACCACCGCAGCAGGACCAGCCGGGCGGAGTGAAGCAGGGAGGTCAGCCGATCTATCGGCCTCCCGTGGACCGGGAGCCGAGGCCATCGCCCTGACCGGGCGAGACACCGCGACTCCTCTGATCTGATCGGAGCGCCGGCCCAGGCCGGCGCTCCGCGGTGTCTGGACAACATCGACCGCCGGCGCCTCAGCCGGACGAACGCGCGGTGGTCAGTTCGTGCCGCTGGTGTCGATGATCGTCTGGAACAGGGCGAGGATCGAGATGCCGGCGATGATGGACGTCGCGACGAGCGCCACCACGATCACGAGCATCAGGCCGATCGTCTGCCACGTGGCCCGCCTCGGGTCGAGGCGCTTCTCCATCACGCCGTACGCGACTGACGCGATCTGGACGGCGGTCCGGGCGATCATGAACGCGCCGGCCGCGATGCCGGCGCCGACCGCGAACCAGATGAGGATCGACAACTCCACTCAGGCCATCGTACTCAGCGGTGTCGCGCCCACCGCTCCGGCGCGGGTCCGGTAGAGTTCACGTCGTCGATCGGCGCGCGGAGGGATGATGGAGCAGCGCAAGCCGGACCCGCAGTTCCGCAGGCAGGATCACGTGATCTTCGCGGTCCTCGCTCTGCCGATCTTCCTCGTGACGTTCGTCATCATCGCGCTCGTGGTGACGCTCGGGACGCGCTGATCCAGCGGGCCCGGCGGACGTAACTGCGGTCGGCACGTTGACGGTCCGGGCACCTCATTCAACGAGCATCCCGTCGGCGTAGCACCACATCCAGTCCTCGCCCGGCTCGAACGAACGCGCGATCGGATGCCCGGCGGTGCGAGCGTGACGACTGGCGTGCTTGTTCTTCGATGAGTCGCAGCAGCGGACCGCACCGCAGGTCATGCACTCGCGCAGGTGGACCCATTCGTCGCCGGCGGCGACGCATTCTCCGCAGCCCTCACCGTCCGGCACGACGTCGCGCACGCTCGCGGCGTGGCCGCAGAACTGGATATCGCCTGTCTCCCTACTCACCGTGGCCTCCCGGCCACGTCCGCCGCAGGCGCTTAATCACCGTGGCCTCCCGGCCACGTCCACCGCAGGCGCTCACGCACTCGCGAAATGGTAGGAGGGGTGTATCGCCGCGGGGTGCATCGCCGTGACAATGGCGCCGATGACCGGACGCGACCTCGCGACGACCTTCGTGACGGTGACGCTGCTGCTCGTGGTCTTCGGGTGGAGCTTCCCCGCGGCGCGCTCGCGGCGGCTCGCGCGATTCGCCGGACCGGCCCAATTCGTCTCATTCGGTCTCATCATCGCGATCGCGCTCTACGGGATGGTCGATGCGGGCGGAGCGATCCCGCTGCCGTTCCTCGTCCTCACCGCGGCGGTGGTCGTCTTCTGGGCGCCGCGGATCGCCGGGCCGTGGTCCCGGACGCTCAGGCAGTTCGCGTTCTGGCAGCGCGCGGGCGGCATCCTGCTGTTCGTCGCGGCGCTTCTGCTCATCGCGTCGACCGCGAGCGCGTCCCTCGTCGGCGCGGTGCTGCTCGCGGCGCCCCTTATCGTCTGGATCCTCTGGCGGCTGCCGGCGGGCCGGCGCCGGATCGCGGCGGCCGCGACGGCGACGCTCGCGTTCGATCCCGCCGCGGTCGGGGCGATCCTGTTCGACATCCGCCGCCGGCCCGAGTGGATCGACGGGCTCGAGGAGGCCGGGATCGAGGACGGCGGGCAGCTGCGCCGCGGCGCCGTCATCCGCGAGGTGCTCCGGCCGGCCGCCGGCCGACCGCGCCTCGTCGGGCGGCTAGCGGTCACCGAGTACCAGCCCGGCCGGCGTCTCGAGCTCCGGCTGCTCGATGTGCCGGACGAGGCGTCCGACGTGTACAGCGTCGAGCCCGCGCCCGGCGGCAGCCGCGTGACGTCCGCGGGCACGCATGAGCTGTCGCTGTTCACCGCGATCCTGGTCCCGCAGCGGCTCAGCACGGTGCAGCGGCGCTTCAGCGCCAAACGGCAGCAGTATCTCGAGCGGCTCGGCGACCTCGTGGCCGAGGGTCACCGGTGACGAAACGGGACGTGGCGTCCGCGGCCCTCTTCCTGGTGATCCTGGTGGTCGGCTACCTGGCCCTGCGGGCGTCGCTGCTCAGCATCTCCTCCGGCATGCCGCGTCCGGAGGCGGTCGCGCTGCTGCGCGAGCTGTCCAGTGCCACCTTCGTCAGCATGCTCGTCCTCGGGTCGGTCGCCGTGCTGGGCCTCGTGCAGACCCGGTCGAAAACGCTGGCGCAGTACGCGTGGCGGGCCCGTGCCGTCGCGATCGGGGTCCTCGCCTCCTGGGTCGCTCTCCTCGGCATCACCCTCCACTTCACACCGGCCATCGGTGCCGCGCTCACGCTGCTCAGCGCAGGGTGGGTCGCGTGGTGGATCCCCGCGGCGCGGCGGACGATCGACGTGTCCGCAACGGCTGTCTTCGACCGAGAGCCGTCCGACGTGGCCGCCGTCATGTTCGACGTCGCCCGCGATCCCGAGTGGCAGCACCACCTCGAAGAGTCGGCGATCGAGGACGGGCGCCGGCTCGCGGCCGGCGTGATCATCCGACAGGTCGTGCATCCCCCGAAGGTGCCCAGGCTCATCGGACGCCTGGCGGTGACACGCTACGAGCCGGGGCGCCGGCTCGAGCTGGTCCTTCTGGACGTCCCCGATCGCGTGACCGAGACGGAGACGATCGAAACGGTCCCGGGCGGGACCCGCGTGAGCACCGCGGGACGGCAGGAGCTGTCGCTCGGCATGGCCGTGCTCGGCGGCTACAACTTCGGCGCACGCCGAAAGCAGTTCAGCGCGCGCCGCCTGGAGAGCCTGCGGCGACTCGAATCACTGGTCCTGCCGTCGCTGCGGCGGCCGCGCGCCGCCTCGCCATCCGATCCGGGGACCTAGAAGTCGTGTAGATCGAGCTCGCGCGCGATCGCGGTCGAACGTTCCCGGACCGTCTTCGCCTCGTCGGCGCGGCCCAGCGCGTCGAGCACGCGCGCCTGGTCGCGGAGCGCCCGTGCGAGCTCGGGACGCGCCTCGATCCGCTCGAGGAGCTCGATGGCCGCCACGAGATCCTTGAGGACGGCATCACGGTCCGGTGAGGGTCCGCGTTCGGAACCGAGGGCGCGCTGGCGGAGGATGATCGCCTCCTGGAACGGATCGCCCAGCGCGCGCGCCTCGCCGAGCGCGCGTTCCCATCCGCCCGCGGTCGCGCCGATGTCGCCGACCCTTGCGTCGATCGCGGTGAGGCCGGCTTGGGCCATGTTGCGCATGCCGGGCATGTTCACGAGCAGCGAGAGATCGTGACCCCGGACCAGCGGCGGCTTCGCGCCGGGAACGTCGTCCACGCTCAGCCGGCCCAGGCCGAGGAGGATGTTCGAGCCGACCGCGCACGCGACGGCGCCGAGCTCGTCGGCCTGCTGCGCGCACGTCGACGCGAGGGCGAGGCCCTCCTTGAGATCGCCGCGCTCGAGCGCGATGCTCGCGGTCGCGATCATCGCGTCGAGCCGGGCGATAGGGTCGCCCTTTTCAGCGAGCCGGCGGGCGAGGGCCACGGCGTGCTCAGCGGCCTCGAACTCCCCGAGCTGCGCATACGCCATGGTGAGCCCGTCCGCGAGCAACGCCGCCGAGAGGATGTCGCCGCCCTGCTCGATCGCCGGAAGGACCGACTCGAGGATCGCCGTGCCCTCCCGCAGCCGGCCCGTGAAGACCATGAACATGCCGACGAAGGCCTGAGGGATGGCACGCGCGACCGGGTCGCCCAGCGCTTCGCCGATCTCGCTCGCCCGCTCGAGCGCATGGCGGAGCTCAGGACTCGTCTCCGGCCGTTCGTCGCGGCGCTGTCGGAGGAACGCGTTCCAGAAGTACCCGTCGGCGACGACGCGCGGCTCGACCTGGCCCTCGGCCCGTGGCAGCAGCGCGGTCAGCCGGTCGACGAATTTGTCCGCTGACTCGAACGTCCAGCCGGCCTTCGCGGCGCCGATCGCTGCGCGCAGCTTCAGCCCGATCGCATCCGGCCGGGCGTCGTCATCCGGGAGGTCCGTGAAGGCCCGCTCGAAGAAGTCCATTGCCTCTCGGTTGGCGAACCGCTCGAGCGCGTGCTCGCCGGCGACGACGAGGTGTTCGACCGCCCTGCCCATCTCACCGGCCTGCTCGAAGTGCAGCGCGATGACCCCGGCGAGCTCGCGCCGACGGTCCGGATAGGTCGACAGCAGTACCTCCGCCGCGCGCGCATGCAGCCGGCGTCGCTCCTGCTTGAGCAGCGAACCGTACGCGGCGTCCTGGACGAGCGCGTGCCGGAAGAGATACTCGAGCTCGGGCTCCAGCGACGCCAGCTTGATCAGCCCGGATGCTTCGAGCGTTGCCAGGTCGGGCGTCGGATTCATCGCTCGGCCGCCGGCGCGAGCAGCTGTGCGAGCACGCTCACCGGGAACTGCCGCCCGATCACCGACGCGACGCGCAACGCTCGGCGCGCGTCATCGGGCAGCCGATCGATCCGCGCGAGCAGGAGCCCCTGCAGGGTGTCGGGGATCTCCACCTCGTCGACCTTCGCGGTCGCGACCCAGCGCTCCCCCTGGCGCTCGATCGCGCCGCGCGAGATGAGCATCCGCACGACCTCCTCGACGAAGAACGGGTTGCCCTCGGCCTTGTCCAAGATGAAGTCTCGCACCGCCGCGGGGAGGGACTCGATGGCGAGGAGATTGGCGACCAGCTCCCGGCTCTCTTCGCCGGAGAGCGGCGAGAGCGACAGCTCCGTGAACGCGTCGCCGAACATGTCGCGCGCCTGCACGACCAGATGCCAGCCGGGAGCGCCGCGGTCGAGGCGCGACGTCGCGATGATGAGCATCGGCAGCTCGTTCGCGAGCGGTAGCAGCTGCCCGATCGCGTCGGCGGACGACGGATCGGCCCAGTGGAGGTCCTCGCAGACGAGGACGATCGGTCCGCGCAGGCTGAACGCGCGCAGCAGCTGATGGATCGAGGCGACGTAGCGTTTCACGGCCTCCATCTCGAGACCGGCGAGCCGCGCCGCCATCTCGGGCTCCAGCGTGATCGAGAGGAGGTGGCCGAGGTACGCGTAGGCGTCGGCCCAGCCCTCGCCGAGCGCGTCTTTCGTCGTGCGCTCGAGCGCCGCGCGCAGCTCGGCATCGCTCGCCGACGCGGTGACGCCGAGCAGCGACCGCACCACGTCCAGGACGAGGTGATACGGCATGCCCTGTCCATACGACAGGCAGTGCCCCTGGATCCACAGCGTGCGGGCGTCGTCACGCATCACGTCGGCTCGGAGCTCGGCGAGCAGCCGGCTCTTCCCGATCCCCGGTTCGCCGAGGACGCAGGCCACGCGTCCACGCCCCGCGCGCACGATCGTGAAGAGCGATCGCAGTCGCGCGAGCTGTTCGTCGCGACCGACCATCGGGCTCTGGATGCCGGCGAGCCCGCGGCTGCTCGTACCCCCGGCGCGGATGCCCGCGATCTCGTAGGCGCGCACGGGCTCGCTCTTGCCCTTGAGCTCGAGCGCGCCGGCGTCCGACGCGTCCACGATCGGCGCGACGAACGCGTACGTCGCGGCCGTGACGAGCACGGTGCCCGGCCTCGCTGCGGACTGCATGCGCGCGGCGACGTTCACGGCGTCGCCCATCGCCGTGTACTCGCGGGCCATCGCGGTGCCGACCGTCCCGACGAGCACCGGACCGGTGTTGATCCCCACCCGGACGCGCAACGGGACGCCCTGCTCGCGCTGGACGCGCGCGCTCAGCGTCTCGATCGACGCGATGAGGTCGAGGCCGGCGCGGATCGCGCGTTCCGGGTCGTCCTCGTGGGCGACCGGCGCGCCGAAGAACGCGAGGATCGCGTCGCCCATGAGCCGGGCGATCGTCCCGTCGTACCGCCGAATTGCACGCGACATGCGGTCGAACGCCTCGTTCACGATGGCGGTCCAGTCCTCGGGGTCCATGCGCTCGGCGATCGCCGTCGAGTCGACGATGTCGCTGAACAGCACGGTCAGCGGCCGGCGCTCGTTCGGGGTGGCCGTCGGCGTCGCGGCCGTTTCGTTCCGGATCGTCATGACGGCAGGATGCCAGCGCCGGTGAGAGGGAGCACGTTCCTGCTCGATCTCCGCCCTGCGGTCGGAGAGCACTCAGGGCTGAATGGACTCGCTCGCCGCGGCAAAGCCACGTCTCGCTCGGTCACTTATTCATCATTCTTGACCATGCTGGACCGCCCGGCCGCCTGAGGGAATTAGGCAGTACCGGGAATCACCCGGGTCAGCCGCCCCGGCGCGTCCTATAGTCCGCGCGGGCCTGGCATGCGTCGGGTGTTCGGGCCGCTGCGGCCGCCCGGGCCGCGTCCAGGAAGCGTGGGGGAAGGCGAAGTGGTGGGGCATCTCTCCGTTCGGGCCGTTGTGGTCCTCGCGGTCTTGGCACTCGTCACGGCGGTCCAGCCGGCGCGCGACGCGGCCGCGGCGACGGCCTGCAGTCTCACGCAGCTCGAGCCGCAGCTCGGCGAGTTCATGGTGACCCAGGGCGTCGGCGGGACGGGGAGCGCCGCGTACGCGCCGCTCACCCGCGGCAAGGAGACGCTCTCGAAGGCCTTCCTCACGCTGCCGACCGCATGCTCCGTCGGGACCGGCTACATCAAGGTGACGAACGCGAGCCTCGCGATCTCCGGCGGGAGCGTGGCGAACACGCTCTTCACCAACCTCGGCTCGTCGCCGGCGATCCCGGCGGCGACGGTCCAGCCGAACTCGAGCGCCGACCCGATCTTCGTCGTGCCGTCCGCGAACACCGCGCAGGGCGCGACGGATACGTCGTTCACCGCCACGTTCACCGCGACGGTCACCTACAGCCGTAAGGCCCAGGGCTCGACGACCGTGCAGACCGGGCTCACGAAGACGTTCACCCGGAACACGACGTTCGAGCGGCAGACGAACGCGCTGCGCATCCTCGTGATCCCGATGGGCGACGCGAGCCAGGCGTACAACACGCAGTACACGGCCGCCGACCAGGCGATCGTGCAGAACGCGATGCAGACGCTGGCCCGGATCTATCCGGTGCCCGACCGGCTCGGGGACCTCGCCGGCACCTCCGGCGGCGTCCGGTACACGGTGGACACGGCGACGATGCTCGATCTCCGGTCGCTGTTCGTATCGGGCAAGTTCTGCGGGACCGGGTCCAACTTCGCGACGATCAAAGGTCTCCTCGCGCAGTACCTCCTCGCCAACAACACGGCCAACCCGAGCGCGACCGCCGACCGCGTGGTCGGGGTCGTCGACGGGGCGATCAGCCTCGGCGGCTCGAGCGGCTGCGCCGAGGGCATGGCTTCCGTTTCGTCCGCCGAGTCGTGGATCCGGCTCATCCCCGACGCCGGTGGCGCGCCCTCGATGAGCGGTGCGCTCGCCGCGCAAGAGGTGTCGCACACCTTCGGTCTCGAGCTCGGGGCGGTCACATACCACTCCGCCACCGTCGAGGCCGACCGCGGGACGAGCCGCGCGTACAACGACGCGAGCCGCGCCCTGATCGCCAACGACCACGATGTCATGGACTTCAACACGAGCACCGGGCCGTGGGACAACACCACCACGCTCCTCTCGGCCGGCGACTTCTCGTACCTGCTCTGCCAGCTGAAGCCGACCAGCGGCGCGACGTCGGCCTGTCCGACACCCGGGAACGTGGG
>DASWCU010000123.1:0-15402 GCA_036389935.1 Candidatus Limnocylindria bacterium | reverse complement strand
AACTGCCTCGGCGTTCAAGGCGGCCTTCCGTGACGGCTCGATCGCGGCCCGCGATGCAAGAATCCGCCACAGAACTCGTTTCTCACCGCCCCGCCGCGCGACCTCCTCGGCGCGATCAAGGGTCTCCCGCGCACGGTGGGTGTCACCCGCCATAAGGAACGCCTGCGCCCCTTGCCACTCGAGGTCGGCGAGTCCGTCGATCGTCGCTCGCGCGCGCGCGCGCGCGACTGCCTCCGTCGCGAGGGCGGCTGCCCGGCCCGCGTCTCCGCGCCCGAGAGCTACCTCGATCTCCGCGAGCGCCACGCGCGGCTCGATGCGGGAAGCCCACGCCACGCGGCGGTCGCGGATTTGCCGCTTCGCCTCACCGACGAGTCGCTCCGCTTCATCGAGCGCGCCGCGCACCGTGGCGCAACGTCCCAGTTCCGCGAGCGGGATAGGCCGCCAGCTCGGAAGACGTTGGTCCGCGATGAGGGCGGCCTCGCGCGCGAGCTGCTCCGCGCGCTCGGCCTCACCGATCTCCGCGTATGTCGCTCCGAGGTACGCGCTCCAGACCTGCGCGGCGACGTAGCCGCCACTCGCGGCAAGGGATCGCGCCTCCTCCCCCGCGGCGATGGCAGGGCCGAGCTCCCCCCGCCTGAAGTGAGCGTCTGCCGCCACGCTCAGTGCGTAGGCGCGGCCCCACACGTTCCCGATCTCGGTCGCAGTCCGGCAAGCCTCGGTGGCGAGGGCGATGGCCTGCTCGTACCGACCGAGGTACATGCAGAGCGTCGCATGCGTCGACGCGTTGTCGGCCCGCATGACGTCGTTACCGAGCGCGGCGAAGATGTCGGCCGCTTCGCGCACGGCCGTGCCGGCGCGATCCATGTCCCCGAGATCCGCGTACACGCGGCTGAGGTCATTTAGCGTCAAGGCCAGCTGCTCGCGGAGCGCTTCGGCGCGCGCGATCGCGATCGACTCCTCGCCGGCTTCGCGCGCCGCCTCGAGACGGCCCAACCACCAGTAGAGGATGACCTGGTTCCAGCGAACACGCGCAATGAGTTCGCGTGCAGATCCGGTCCGTGCGACCCGCAGCGCGCGTTCGAGGAGTGCCTCGCCTAACGCCTCATCGTGGAGTGCGGTCGCCGTCGTGCGCAGGGTCGCCTGCCCGACGAGGCCCTCGACCTGGATCGCGATGTCGCCGTGCTCCGCGCCGAGGCGCTCCATCTGCTCGTAACTCGCGAGGGCGTCCTCGTGCCGTGTTGCGAGATCGAGGACGCGGCCTCGGCTCGCGTGTATCCGGGCGAGCTCGTGCACGTCGGCGCGCGTCCCAGCGGCGGCGGAAAGGGCGTTCCCGTAGTGCGTCTCCGCGTGATCGAGGAGGTGCAGGCTTGCCGCGCGGTCCGCGGCGCGGACGGTCCAACGCAAGGCCCACTGGGCGCGCGCCTGCACGACGTCGTCGGCCATGGCGAGCTCGCGCGACAGGGCGAGCGCGCGCATCGCGTGGAACGCGAGGATCTCACTGAACTCCTCGACGCGGTCGCCGACCTGATTTTCGAGGATACGACCAATGCGATCGTGCAGGTCCGCGCGCTCCGCTTTCGGGAGCGTGTCGTAGGCGACGTCGCGCACGAGAAGGTGCTTGAACCGCATGCCCATCCCGGCATCGCGGACGAAGAACGCCTTCCGTACGAGCGTCTCGGGAGTCGTCCCGACCTGTCCGGGGAGGAGCGCCAGAAGCAGGCGCAGATCGAACTGCTCGCCGAGCACGCTCGCGGCGTGCAGTACCCGCTTCTCGCCGGGTGCGAGCGTGTCGATACGTGCGGCGAGGAGCGCCTCGATGGTCTCGGGAACCCGAATGCTCGCCGGAGTTGCGGTGCCATACGTCGCCATGTCGTCCATCAGCGCGCGCGCAAGCTGCTCACAGAACAGCGGGTTCCCCTCGGATCGGCGCGCGATCTCGCCGCCGAAACCGTGCGCGGCCGGGGCGCGTGTCAGGATCTCGTTCACGAGGACGTCGGTATCGCGTCGCGACAGGGGTTCGAGGGAGACCACGAGCGCGTTCTCGCGACCCGCGGCCCAGCTCGGATGCAGGTCGATGAGCTCTCGGCGCGCCATGCAGAGAAAGAGAAGGGGCACGTCGACCAGCTCGTCTATGACCTGATGGATCGCGTCGATCACCACAGCGTCCGCCCACTGCAGGTCGTCGATCGTGACGACTGTCGGTGTCCGCTCGGCGACCGCGGCGAGAAGGCGTCGGAAGGCGGTCGCGATCTCGGCTCCGACGCGCTCCGGGGGTACATCGCGCATGGCCTTGGCGGGATGGTCCAAGCCGAGGAGCACCTTCAGCGGTACTTCGATGACGGCGCGCGTGTCCTCGGGGAGGAGGTTCTTGAGACGCGCGAGCAGCTTCGCAACCGCCTCATCGCGTCCGTCGCCGAGCTCGATCCGCGCGTCGTCGCGCACGACATCGATCAACGGCCAATACGCGACGCCGGCGCCGTATGGCAAGCACCGTCCGCGGAGCGAGCGCACGCCGACGTCCTTCGCCAGCCGCGCAATCGCTTCGTCGACGAGACGGGACTTCCCGATGCCGGCGCTCCCGAGGACCGTGACGAGCCACGCGCGGTGCTCGGCACGTACGGCCGCGAACGCCTTCAGGAGCGCGGCGAGCTCTCGCTCGCGCCCGACGAGCGACAGGCGCTCTGTGCTCGTTCTCTCCGGGACTGCCGTCCGGGCGCCCGTCGCACGGAACGCGACGATCGGCTGGCTCTTACCTTTCGCCACCAGGGGTGGTCGAAGCTCCTGTTCGATCGCATCGCGGGTCAGCCCCGCGGTGAGCTCCCCGATGACCACCTCACCAGCATCGGCGCCCTGCTGCAAGCGCGCCGCGACGTTCACGACGTCGCCGGTCACGAGGAACTGGTCGTCGCGTCCGGACCCAGCCACCGCGCGGCCGGTGTTGACTCCCACGCGGACGTCCAGCTTGAAACCATTGCCGCGCCCGACCTCGGCCACCGCATCACGCATCGCAAGTCCGGCACGTACGGCACGCTCGGCGTCGTCCTCGTGGACACGCGGGACGCCGAAAACGACCATGACGGCGTCTCCTATGAACTTCTCGACGGTTCCGCCATGAGCTTCAGCGATCTCGCTCATGCGCGCGAAATACCGAGCCATGAGCGCCCGGACGACTTCGGGATCCCGTTCCTCACCGAGCGCGGTCGATCCCACGATGTCCGCAAACAGCACGCTCACGAGCTTTCGTTCTTCGCCCATGTCGCCTGTCGCGAGGGTAGGCGTACCGAACGACAGTTGCATCGCCAGCGATTGTCGAACCGCGAGCCCTCTGGCGTTCACGGGCGATAGGAGTTACGGCCCGTTTCTCGGGGACGTTCGCGCAGGACACGCGCGTGGATGGCCGACTCCCGATGAGCTGCCCAACCGACCCACACGTTCTTGCGTGAGGCAGAGGTCGACAAGACTCTCGCTGCGGCGTTGGGCAGCGGTTTTGGAGCGCAGCGTGAAATCAAACCGACCAGACTGCCGCCACGCGGTCGTGGACAGCTGAGCCAGTGGACAAGACACCTGAAGAGTGGCTCGCAGACCTCGGGCCGAGCGACTGTAGTAGCGTTCGGGAGCAATGACCGCCGAGCCGGATCTTGCCGAGCACCTCCGCCGCCTTGAGGCGGAGCTCGTGAGTCCGGACGTCTGGCGGTCGCGAGTTGCGCTCGAGGCGCGCATGACCCCGGACTTCGTCGAGTTCGCCTCCGCCGGCCGCGTGTACGACCGGGCGGCGCTCGTCGAGGAACTCCTCGGCAAGGAGCCGCCGCCGATTGGCGTGGAGGACTTCACCGTCCGAGAGCTGGCGCCCGCGGTCGCTCTCGTCACGTACCGGTCTGTGATCGACCGGCGTGCCGGCGACCCTCCCACCATCGCCCTGCGCTCCTCCATATGGCGCCGCGAGGACGGGCGCTGGCGGATGACATTCCACCATTGGACGCCGGCCGGCTGATCTCTGGGCACGCGTGTCACGGTCGTCTATCCGTAGATCAGCCAGGAGTTCGCGCGTCGGTCGTTGAAGCCAGACCCGCTAATCCACGTGGACGTCGCGGGACAGGCTATTGCCTGTTCGCCCGTCCCCTTTCGATATCGTCACTAAATGGTGTCCTATTAATGAGGGTTTGGGCAGTCGTCCGAGGGTGATTCATTCAGGAGTCCCGCTCTTGTTGTTTCCGGGTGCGGTACTGAACGAGCTTCAGTACCGCGCCCACGAAGCCGAATCTCCGATGGGATCGGCGTAGGGGCGACCGCCCGGCGAGGACACGGCCGGGCGGGCGGGCGCGACGACCAATGCGGCTGATCAGCGATCGGACCTTCGAGCGCGCGCGATCGAACGCGGAGACGATCGAGGACCTGCGTCTCGAGCCCTGCCAATTCACCCAAGGCTCCGCTCGGGACACGACGTTCAGGCGGATCGAGCTCGTCGATTGCCGCTGCTGGGCGGCGCATCTCTTTGACCCTGTCCTCGAGGACTGCACGGTCACCGGCCTTCGGATGAGCCTCGGGCCTGGCGGCGGCCGAACCCAGCCACTCTTCGTCTGGGGCGGCTGGGCGAAGCACCTCACGCTCAGCGGACGGATCGGCGGCCTCGTTTGGAATCCGCCCGTGGACTGGCGGGCCGAGTGGGACCTCGCCGGGCTCCAGGCCGTGCGACGGGCCTACGTGGACGTCGACTGGGCGCTCGACATCAGGAACGCCGAGTTCACCGCGGTGCCCGGGTTCCGCTTCGGGCCGCCCGGGCGCCTCATCCGTCGTGACGAGGAGACCCAGCCGCTCGTGACCCGCAAGAAGGCGGACACGGGCTCGTGGCGTGAGCGCGGAGGGGATATCGGGGTGTGGCGGATCGCGCTCGATGACCTCCTCGCCCATCCGTGGCCGGACGAGATCGTCCTCGTGCCGCAAGCCACGGGGCCGAGGCGCGCCGACCAGCTCCGAGCGATACAACGGCTGCGCGACCTTCGGGTCGCCGAGTAGACCGGGCTCACGAGGCCGAGGTCGACCGGCTGGAGACGATCGGCGCTCACGCCGCGGTGTCCTCGATGAGCGACAGGATGTTTCCCGCCGGATCCTTGAACCAGGCGACGGGGCGGATCTCCGGCCGGCGGTGGATGCCCTTCGCGTCGGTCTTCAACGCTCCCTCGTACCGTTCGAATCGCACGCCGCGCTTCACAAGCTCGTCGACCGCCCGCTCGATGTCGGCGACGATGAAGTTGAGGATCGTGAAGGTGGCCGGCGTGTGGTCGGGCTTCGGGTAGATCAGGATCTTCGCGCCGCCGGCGAGGTGGAGCTCGAGCCCCGAAGGAAGGTCGGCGCCCTTGACCCCAAGGGGCGCATCGGCCAGCTCGAGGCCGAGCGTCCGCCCGTAGAACTCCCGGGCGCGTCCGAGGTCATCCACCGCGAAACCGCTGAACGCCTGCGCGTCTTTGAACATCGCAGTCCTCCTTGCGCGGGTCGTGCCGCTTTGCGCGTGGGGTAACGTCAGCATGATGCGCTGGGGAAGGGGCCGATCGACGTTCGGGCTGCTGGCCGCCCTCGTCCTGGCCGCGAGCTGCGCCGGGCCCACGACCGCTTCGCCGGCGGCGAGCCCCAGGCCGAGCGGCAGCCCAGCCGCGAGCCCGGGCACCTTCGCCGCCGACCGGATCCAGATCCTCCACACGAACGACATCCACGGCCACCTCGACGTCACGGCCACCGTGCAGGGCGGCGGTGCCGGCACGTTCGATCAGGGCGGGCTCGTGGCGATGGCGGCGCAGATCGAGAAGCTCCGCGCTCGCGCGCCGCAGCGGACCCTGCTCGTGGACGCCGGCGACGCGTGGCAGGGGACGTACATCTCCAATGAGAACAAGGGCCAGGCGATCACCCAGATCATGTCGCTGCTCCGGTACGACGCCCAGACCGTCGGCAACCACGACCTCGACTGGGGCCAGGACGTCCTGCGGCAGCGGACGGCCGAAGCCAGCTTCCCGTTCCTCTGCGCGAACTGCGCCGACCGCGCCGGGGCCGTCCCCAGCTACCTCAAGCCGTACGTGGTGAAGGATCTCGGCATCGTGCGCGTCGCGATGATCGGCCTCATCCTGCCGGACGCGGCATCGATCATCAAAGCGTCGAGCGTCGAAGGGCTGCACTTCCTGCCGCTCGCCCCGACCGTCCAGCGGTACCTGCCGGAGATGAAGCAGAACGCCGACCTGCTCGTCGCGATCACGCATGTGGGCGTCGATGGTGATCGCGACCTTGCGACCGCGGCGCCCGACCTCGACGTGATCGTCGGCGGCCACTCCCATACCGCGCTGCGCGCCGCCGTGACCGTCGGCAAAACGATCATCGTGCAGACCGGCGCCTACGCGGCGAACCTCGGCGACCTCGAGCTGGCCATCGATCCCGCGACGAAGAAGGTGTCGGCGGCGCCGACGCGCTCCAACGAGCTGCTCGCGGTCGCATCATCGAATACGCCGCAGACCGATACGGTGCGGCGCGTGGCGCAGATCGTGGACGATCGGCGCGCGGCGGGCAAGAAGTACACGGAGCGGATCGTCGGCCGAGTCGCCGCGCCGCTCGACAACCCGCGTCAGGAGTGCGGGCTCGGCAACATGATCACGGACGGCCTCCTCGAGTACGGGCGGCAACAGAACTGGAAGAGCGACGTCGCCTTCTACAACATGGCCGGCGTGCGCGCGCCGCTGCCCGCCGGTGACATCACGTATGGCCAGCTCTACCAGGTGCTGCCGTTCACGAACGTCGTGGTGAACGTCGACATGAAGGGCAGCACCCTGCGGAGCGTCTTCGAGGCCGCGTCGGGGTCCGCCGGCCGGCTCCACGTCGCGGGCGCGATCTTCGCGTACCGGTTCGCGAACCCGCCCGGTCAGCGGCTCCTCTCCGTGAGCGTCGGCGGGAAGCCGCTCGACGATCTCCGGATCTACCACGTCGTCACGATCGACTACCTGCTGACCGGCGGGGACGGGCACAACGAATTCAAGGACGGGACGAACGTCATCTTCGGCGATATCGAGGTCGACGCGGTCTCGGCATACATGACCGCCCACTCGCCCCTCGACCCCAAGGTCGAGGGTCGGATCGTCCAGCAATAGCGATCGCGCTGCGCTCGCTCGCGGAGCAGGTGGCCCGCGAGGCCGGCGCGGTGCTCCGCGACCGCGCGCGCTCCGCTCCGACGGGGGTCGGCACGAAGTCCAGCGACACCGATCCGGTGACCGACGCGGATCGCGCCGCCGAGTCGCTCATCGTGGACCGGCTGAAGGCGGCGCGGCCGGGCGACGCGATCGTCGCCGAGGAGAGCGCGTCCGTCGTTCAGGCCGCCGGCGAGCGGCCCGACGCGTCGATCACCTGGTACGTGGACCCGCTTGACGGGACGACGAACTACCTCTACGGCCTGCCCCACTGGGCAGTGAGCGTCGCCTGCGCGGACGCGACCGGCACGCTCGCCGGGGTCGTGTACGACGTCCTCCGCGACGAGTGCTTCTCCGCCGAACGCGGCGGTGGGGCATCGTGTAACGGGCGGAGCCTCGCGGTGCGGCCGGGCGGCGACCTGGCGACGGCCCTCGTGGCGACCGGCTTCAGCTACGGCGCGGCCGAACGCGCGGCGCAGGCCGAGGTGGCGGCACGCGTCATCGGCCGCGTCCGGGATCTGCGCCGCGCGGGCTCGGCGACGCTCGATCTCGCATGGGTCGCGGCCGGCCGCCTCGACGCGTACTTCGAGGTGGCCCGTGCCCCGTGGGACTGGGCCGCGGGCGCGCTGCTCGTCCGCGAGGCCGGGGGCCGGATCAGCTGGACCGAACACGACGAGATCGTCGCGTCGGGCCCGGCGGTCCACGCCGCGCTGCTCGCGCTGCTTCGGGACGCGCACGAATTTCACGGCTAGACTGAGGTCGAAATGGCGATCGATCAAAAGGACGCACCGGACCGGCCGCACCCGATCGATTTCGAAGCAGACGTGATCCAGCGCCGTCCGCTCACGACCCAGACGGGCATGGGCGGGAACGAGCCGAAGCTCTTCTCGGGCATCCTCGCCGACGACGACAACATCGTCTTCACGACGGTGAACCGCCTCGTGAACTGGGCCCGTTCGCGCAGCCCCTGGCCGCTCGGCTACGGCCTCGCGTGCTGCGCGATCGAGATGATGGCGAGCGCGGCGTCGCACCACGACCTGGCCCGGTTCGGAGCTGAGGTCTTCCGCTCGAGCCCGCGTCAGGCCGACGTGATGATCGTGGCCGGCACGGTGACCCACAAGATGGCCCCGCGGCTGCGTCGGCTGTACGAGCAGATGCCCGAGCCGAAGTGGGTCATCGCGATGGGCAACTGCGCCAGCTCCGGCGGCGAGTTCTGGGACAGCTATTCGACGCTCCAGGGCGTCGACACGGTCGTCCCGGTCGACGTCTACGTCCCCGGGTGCCCGCCGCGGCCGGAGGCACTCACCGAAGGCGTCCTGCGGCTGCGCGAAAAGATCGCGAAGGGTGGTTAGCGTGAGCGAGGGCGGGCTGCGCCCGACCGAGCGCACACATCCAGCCATGAGCGGGCAGCGCGGCTTGCCGCGCCGCTTGAGCAAGGGCGGTTAGCTTCCCTCTGGGCGTCGAGACACGCGTCGACCCGGAGCGGCAGGCGATCGAGGAAGGCGCGCAGGTCCGGCTGCCGGTCATCGAGAGCGACGAGGGCCTCGAGACCGAAGAGCTCATCCTCAACATGGGACCGCAGCATCCCTCCACCCACGGCGTGCTCCGTCTCGTGCTGAAGCTGCAGGGCGAGAAGGTCATCGAGTGCATCCCGGTCATGGGCTACCTGCATCGCGGACTCGAGAAGATCTTCGAATGGCGGACGTTCCATCAGGGGATCCGCTACGCGGACCAGGCGGACTACGTCTCGAACATGCTCCAGGAGCACGCGTACGCCGGAGCGATGGAGGCGATCGCCGGGATCGACGTCCCGCCGCGGGCGGAATACATCCGCGTCATCGTCGACGAGCTGTCCCGCTGCACGTCGCACCTCATCTGGCTCGGGACGTACGGCCTCGACGTCGGTGCGACGACGCCGCTGCTCTATTGCTTCCGCGACCGCGAGGAGATCCTCGACATGTTCGAGGAGCTCTGCGGCTCACGGATGAACTTCAATTACTTCCGGCCGGGGGGCGTGCTCTACGACTTCCCGCCCGGGATGCTGACGAAGCTCGAGCGCTTCCTCGACCGCTACGCCCAGCACATCGAGCGCGACTACGTCGAGCTGTTCGAGACGAACGAGATCTTCCTCGAGCGCACGATCGGCGTCGGCGTCATCCCGGCCGACGTGGCGAAGGGCTTCGGCCTCACCGGCCCGATGCTCCGCGCGTCGGGGATCCCGTGGGACCTGCGGATCGACCGGCCCTACTCGATCTACCCGGAGCTCAAGAGCATGCAGCCGGTCGTCTACCCGGAGGGGGACGCGTACGCGCGCTACAAGGTCCGCCTCGGCGAGATGCGGCGCTCGATCGAGATCGTCCGCGAGTGCATCGACCGGCTGCCGGGCGGGCCGGTCCGGGCCCGGCTCGGGCACGTCTGGAAGTGCCCGAAGGGCGAGGCCTATTACACGGTCGAGAGCGCGAAGGGCGAGGTCGGCATCTACATGATCAGCGCGGGCGGGTCGGCGACCAACCCGTTCCGGGCGAAGATGCGCGGGCCCTCGTTCCTCAATCTGCAGATCCTTCCGTGGCTCCTTCGAGGCCGGCTCGTCGCGGACGTCGTCGCGATCCTTGGGTCGATCGACATCGTTCTCGGCGACGTCGACCGGTGAGGATGGCCGGCGAGTGAGGGGCATCCTCGGCGGGATGCGCCGCACGCTGAGCCACCTCGTGCGGCGCGAGACCGTGACGCGCAAGTACCCGTATGAGAAGCGCGAGCTGCCCGAGCGCAGCCGCGGGCTCATCGCGCTCCTGCTCGAGCCCGAGACGAGCATCTTCAAATGCGAGTCGTGCCTCATGTGCGAGAAGGCCTGCCCGCCGCGCGCGATCTCGATCTCGTACACCTTCCGCAACACCTTCCGCAAACGGCCGCCGATCGCGCCGCGGGCCGCCTACTACCGGATCCGCATGGTCGGGACGGCGCCGTACGGCGACCGCCGGCCGCTCTCGACCGCCGTCGTCACGGTGCCGGCCGAGGAGGAGCGCGATCTCGACCTCGCGCCGGTCGAGCGGATCCTCCGCGACACGCCGGAGGGCGCCGACCGGCTCACCCGCGTCCTCTACACGACCCATCAGGCGTACGGCTACCTGCCCTGGACCGCGGCCCAGCGCATCGCCGACGCGTTCGGTCTGCCGATGACCCACCTCTACACGACCGCCTCGCTGCTCTCGAACTTCCGCGGCGCGCCGCGCGGTCGCGGCACGCCGGTGCCGCGGGGCGGCCGGCGCTACACCGGCAATCTCGGCATCGCCGGTGCGTGGCCCGAGGCGAGCCCCGCGCCGGCGCACGACACGCTGCGCGAGGACGAGGTGCGGCACCCGCTGGAGCCCGCGTTTGCCGACTAGTACCGCCTACCGGCTGCTCGACACCGAGTTGCGGGGCGCGTACGAGCGCGACCGCGCTCGGGCGATGGATCCGGCGCAGCTCATCGCGCTCATCGAGGCCTCGGGTCTGCGCGGCCGCGGAGGCGCGGGGTTCCCGCTCGCGCGCAAGCTCGCCACCGCGCGTGCCGCGGCGGCGGGCGGCAGCGCGTTCATCGTCGCGAACGCGTACGACGCCGACCCGGGAAGCCCGCTCTCGCGCACGCTCCTGCTCCGGCGGCCCGAGCTCGTCATCGAGGGGCTCGCGATCGCGGCCGCGGCGATCGGGGCGACGAGGGCCTTCCTCTACCTGCATCCCGAGGCCGCGGCGGCGCGGCGCGCGGCCGAGCGCGCCCTCGAAGAGCGGCGCGCCGGGCTCGGCGATCTGCGGGTCGAGATCGCGCTCGGTCCCGGGGGGTTCATCGGCGGAGAGGAATCCGCGCTCCTCGCGGTCCTCGAGTCGCGGCGCGCGATGGCCCGCCAGCGCCCGCCGTATCCGGCGATCCAGGGCCTGCAGCTGCGGCCGACGGTCGTCGCGAGCGGGGAGACGCTGGCCGCGCTGCCGCTCATCCTTCGCGACGGCGCGGACGCGTTCCGGCGGGCCGGGACGAGCACCTCACCCGGCACGAAGCTCGTTTCCGTGACGGGTGCGGTGCGTTCGGCCGGCGTGTACGAGGTCGCGTTCGGCACTCCGCTCGGCGAGATCATCGAGCGCGCCGGTGGCGCGAACGGGACGCTGAAGGGCATCCACGTCGGCGGCCCGACCGGCGGCATCCTCAACGCGACGCGCACGACCGTGGGCCTCGACTACGAGCCGCTCAAGGCCGCGGGCACGCACCTCGGCTCGGGACAGATCCGCGTCCTCACCGACACGACGTGCGTCGTGAACGACGCCGCTCGCCTGTTCGGCTATCTGGCGCGCGAGACATGCGCGATCTGCGTGCCGTGCCGGGTCGGCACGAAGCGCGTGCAGGGGATCCTCGAAGGGATCTACTCGGGCCTCGGTCGCGACGATGACCTTCCGTGGCTCGGCGAGCTCGCCGATCACCTGAGCGACTTCTCGCTCTGCGGCTTCGGCATCACGAGCGCGTCCATCATCCGCACGACGATGAGCGAGTTCCCCGACGACTACCGCCGCCACATCGTCGACCGCACGTGCCCGGCGGGGACGTGCACCCCGGCGCGGGCGCGCCGCTATGAGACGATGGCCCAGCCGTGAGGGATCCCCGATGAGCCTGCTCGAGCGCTACACGCAGCCCGCCGAATCGCAGCTCCCGACGGTCTCGCATCACGGCGAGATCCCGGCCGGCATGCCGACGTGCACGATCACGATCGACGGGCGCGCGGTCACCGCCGTGGTGGGCGAGGCGATCCTCCGCGCCGCGCAGCGCGCCGGCTTCGACGTGCCGACGCTCTGCGACGACGAGAAGCTCGCGCCCGCGGCCGCGTGCCGCATGTGCCTCGTCGAGATCGAGGGCTACGACCGCCCGATGCCGTCGTGCCACCTTCCGGTCGAGCCCGGGATGAAGGTCACCGCGGCGAGCGACGGCCTCTTCAAGATGCGGAAGCAGAACCTCGAGTACATCCTGTCCGACCACAACGCCTACTGCATGCCGCCGTGCCAGATCGGCTGCCCGACGCACATCGACATCCCGGGCTACCTCGAGCTCATGGCGAAGGGCCAGCACGTCGAGGCGGCCCGGCTGGTGAAGGAAGTGCTCCCGTTCCCGTACGCGCTTGGCCTGGTGTGCCCCAAGCCGTGCCAGGAGGTCTGCCGGCGCGGGCTCGTCGAGGAGGAGATCGCGATCTGCCAGTGCCACGGCTACACGGGCGAGCTGGTCATGGAGATGGATCAGGCGCCGACGCCGTTCGCGCAGCTGCCCGCGACCGGGAAGCGCGTGGCGGTGATCGGCGCCGGGCCGGCCGGCCTGACCTGCGCGTACTACGCGGCGCTCAAGGGGCATGCCGTGACGGTGTTCGACATGATGGAGAAGCAGGGCGGGATGCTCCGCTACGGCATCCCGGAGTACCGCCTCCCGAAGGTGAAGCTCGACAAGGAGCTCAACTCCGTGTGGCAGCTCCGCGACACCGAGTTCAAGGGCGGGATGAAGCTCGGGCGCGACTTCTCGGTCGACGATCTCTTCGCCCAGGGCTACGACGCGATCTTCGTCGGCATCGGCGCCTGGTCGAGCAACGAGCTCCGGATCCCGGGCGAGGATCTGCCCGGGGTCATCGAGGCGATCAACTACCTGAACCAGAACGCGTCAGGCGACCCGGTGCCGGTCGGCAAGGGGACGCGGGTCGTCGTGATGGGCGGCGGCTTCACGACGTTCGACTGCGCGCGGACGTCGCGTCGGCTGGGGGCCGAGGTCACCGTCGCCTATCGCCGCAGCCGCAAGGAGATGGGCGCCCACTACACCGAGGTCGACGACGCGGAGCACGAGGGCATCAAGCTCGAGTTCTTCGCCGCACCGTCGCGGATCGTCGAGAAGAACGGTCGCGCCGCCGGCGTGGAGTTCCAGCGGATGGCCCTGGGCGAGCCGGACGCGACCGGGCGGCGCCGCCCGATCCCGATCGAGGGCTCGGAGTTCGTCATCGAGTGCGACGTCGTGATCCCCGCGATCGGGCAGGTCCCGGTGCTCGACTGGTACGACCGCAGCCCCGGGCTCCGCAAGACCCGCCGCGAGACGATCGTGGCGAACGGCGCGCTCATGACCGACCGGCCGGGCGTCTTCGCGGGTGGCGACTGCCAGCTCGGCACGGTCACGGTGATCCAGTCCGTCGCACAGGGGGAGCTCGCGGCGAAGGCCATCGATCGGTACCTCGCCGGCGATGACATGTCCCGGGTCGCGGAGGAGATCATCGCCGAGGAGGAGGTCCCCGAGCTCATCGACATCGTCCCGTACAAGCCGGAGGAGCCGCAGGTCCGGATGCCGTTCCTGCCGTTCGCGGACCGGGTGAAGAGCTTCGAGCTCATCGAGCGCGGATACGACAAGGCGGCGGCCGAGAAGGAGGCCGCGCGCTGTCTCCAGTGCGTCTGCCCGGACGTCGGGCGCTGCCACCTCCAGCGCCTTTCGCTGGAGCACGGCCTCACCGACAACCGCTTCCACCGCGCGGAGCCGCTCGACTACCACGACTACGAATACGACTTCAGCCACGACTTCATCCTTCGCGATCTGAACAAGTGCATCAACTGCACGCAGTGCGTGCGCATCTGCCGCGACGTGATCGGTGCGAACTGCTACGGCCTCATGGGCGGCGGCTACGACTCCATCGTGACGACGCCGTGGAACGTGTCGCTCAGCTACACCGACTGCGTGTCGTGCGGCGCATGCGCGGAGACGTGCCCGACGGGCGCTTTGATGATGCGTGAGCGCGACCTCGAGACGTACGAGCTCGACGTCGTGCGCTGCATCTACTGCGGCGACTGCGTCGAGGTCTGCCCGCACGGCGCGCTCGGCGAGACACCGAACTTCGAGCTCTCCACATACCGCCGGTTCGGGGTGACGGTCCTCGCGAAGGAGGAGCTCGCGGCCGCGAGCACGTGGCGGCCGTCCGAGCACATCCCACTCGGCGCCGAGACCCGGAACGAGGTCCGGCCGCCGGAGATCCGCCCGCCCGGCCCGCCGCGTTGGAGCGCGTAGCCCCACTGGCTCGCGATCGGCGGCTCGCCTGGGGCGGCTGCCTGAACGTCCGCGACCTCGGCGGCCTCCGCGGCCCTGAGGGCGCGATCCGCCGCGGCGTGCTCGTGCGCGCCTCGAGCATGGGGGCGCCGACCCCGGCCGGTCTTGCGGCGGCGCGCGAGCACGGCATTCGGACCGTGATCGACATCCGCGGGGCGGGCGAGATCGACGCCGGACCGAGCCCGTTCGCGCCCGGTGCGACGTACCGGCAGGTCCCATTCAAGGAGGCGGCCGGCCCGATGTCCCTCCATCGCGCCGCGGCCGAGGGCACGCTCGCCGAGCAGCTGCGGCAGCGCGCCGCGCCCGACAGCGGCCTCGCGGCCATCGTCGGTGCGATCGCCGAGGCCGAGCCGGGCTTGATCGTGCACTGCGTCGCCGGCCGCGATCGCACCGGATTTGTCGTTGCGATCGTGCTCGCCGCGGTCGGTGTCGCCGATGACGACATCGTCGCTGACTACTGCGCGAGCGACGACGAGCTTGCGGACTCGTACCGGAGCTACATCGATGCTCATCCCGATGACGCCGCCCCCATCGGCGAGGCGATCGAGCGCCGGGCCTGGGTGATGCGCGAGGTCCTCGGCGCCGTTCGCCGCGAGTACGGAGACGGAGCGGCGTACCTCCGCTCGGCCGGGGTCACGACCGAGCAGCTCGACCGGATACGGGCGATGCTCCTCGGGTGACCCTTCGCGAGCGCCTCATCGGCCGGATCCGCGCACGCGGCCCGATGACCTTCGCCGACTACATGGACGCCGCGCTCTACGACCCCGAGGACGGCTACTACACGACGCGAGCGAGCATCGGCTTCGACGGCGCGGACTTCCTGACCTCGCCCGAGCTCGGCTCGGCGTTCGGCCGGGCGCTCGCGCGTGCGGCGCTCGACTGCTGGGTGGCGCTCGGACGCCCGAGCGCCTGGGACCTCGTCGAGGCCGGCGCGGGGCGGGGGATCCTCATGCGCGATCTGCTCGACGCGCTGGGGCGGGAGCGCGTGGACGCCGGTCGCGGCGCGCGTCCGGCGATCGTCGAGGTCTCGCCGCGGCTCCGCGAGCAGCAGGCGCTCGCGCTCGAGGGCCGCGAGCTGCGCTGGGCGTCGGTCGCGCGCACCCTCGCGCCGATCCGGGGTGTCGTGCTGGCGAACGAGGTCCTCGACGCGTTCCCGGTGCA
>DASWCU010000122.1:0-8890 GCA_036389935.1 Candidatus Limnocylindria bacterium | reverse complement strand
CTACCGCTTTTCGATCGCGAAGAGCGGCTGCCCGTACTCGACCGGCGCGCCCCCGGCCACGAGCACGTCCCGCAGCACACCGTCGATCGGCGCGGTCACCTCGGCGATCGCGCCGAGCGATTGGATCGCCCCGAGGACGGTTCCCTGCTCGACCGCGTCGCCGGCCGACCAGTCCTTCGATGCGCTGAAGATCCCGACGGTCGAGGCGTGCACGCGGGTCGGCTGGGGCACGCTCGGCACCGACGCCGCGACGTGCTGTGCCGCACGCGCCGGCTGCGGCGCGCGGACCAGAGCCACCGCCAGACCGTCGGCCTCGACCTCGATGACGCTCGCGGCCGAGCCTTCGGCGAGGCGGAGCAGGTCATCGAGCAGCCCGAGGACGTCGTCCTTGTCGCTCATCGCCGCCGGATGACGCGCCGCCAGAGCGGCCGCTTGGGCGGCGGGCTCGCCCCCGGCACCGGCTCGATCACGACCCCGATGCTGCGGTAGCGCTCGTAGCGCGCGGAGAGGAGATCGCCGATCGGCACCCGCGCGAGCCGATCGAGCTGCGCGATGAGCGCCGCCTTGATCGCGGCGATCGTCGCGGGGTGGTCGGTGTGGGCGCCGCCGGCAGGCTCCGGCACGAGCGCGTCGACGACGCCGAGCTCGAGGAGGTCGGGGGCGTCGAGCTTGAGGGCGTTCGCGGCGCGCTCGGCTTCGGTCGCGCTGCGCCAGAGGATCGCGGCACAGCCCTCGGGTGAGATGACGGAGTAGATCGAGTTCTGGAGCGCGAGCACGACGTCGGCGACCGCGAGCGCGAGCGCCCCGCCCGAGCCGCCTTCGCCGATGATGACGCTCACGGTCGGCGTGCGGAGACGCGACATCGCCTCGATGCTCTTCGCGATCGCCTCGGCCTGGCCGCGCTCCTCGGCCTCGGGACCGGGATAGGCGCCCGGGGTGTCGACCAGGGTGACGAGCGGGAGATGGAACTTCTCGGCTATCCGGTAGAGCCGGATCGCCTTCCGGTATCCCTCCGGATACGGCATCCCGAAGTTGCGGGCGATGTTCTCCTCGGTGGACTCGCCGCGCTGCTGCGCGACGACGACGACGGGCCCGAGCGACTCGAGCGTCGCGATGCCGCCGATGACCGCGGGATCGTCGCGGAACGCGCGATCGCCGTGCAGCTCCTGGAAGCGCTCGAAGACGCCCTCGATGATCTCGAGCGAGTGAGGGCGCTTCAGCTCACGCGCGAGCTGGACCACCTCCCACGGCTTGCGTCGCCGGTCGAGGAGCGTGGTGTCGAGGATCAGCCCCGCGTCGGCCGGCAGATGGCCGTTCGCATCCGCCACGCGCTTGCCGAGCAGCCGGTCGACCATCGACAAGGGGTTGCCTAATCTCGGGGCTTCGCCCGCGAGAGGAGCTCAAGGCTGGTGGTCTCACTCCTCGCGGCGAAGCCGCTCGTCGTTCGGCTCATTACAGGCTCCAGCGCAGGTCGCGTCCGGTCGGCCGGAACGCGGCGAGCAGGTACGCGATGCGATCGCGCAGCTGCGCGCGCGGCACGACCTGGTCGAGGAAGCCATGCTCGAGCACGAACTCCGCGCGCTGGAAGCCCTTCGGCAGTCGCTCGCCGATCGTCTCGCTCGTGACCCGCGCGCCGGAGAAGCCGATGAGCGCGCCGGGCTCGGCGAGGATGACGTCGCCGAGCGACGCGAACGAGGCGAGGACCCCGCCGGTCGTCGGATCGGTGAGCACGCTGAGGTACGGGACGCCGGCGTCGTCGAGGCGCGCGAGCGCGCTCACGATCTTCGCCATCTGCAGCAGCGACAGCGTGCCTTCCTGCATGCGCGCGCCGCCGGACGCGGAGACGATGACGAGCGGGCTGCGGGTCGCGAGCGCACGCTCGGCCGCGCGCGCGAGCTTCTCGCCCACGACGCTGCCCATGGAGCCACCCATGAAGTCGAAGTCCATGACCGCGAGCTCGATCGGCATACCGTCGATGCGGGCGATGCCGGCGATCGCCGCGTCCTGCTCACCGCTCTTGGTCCGTGACTGCTCGATCCGCACCGGATACGGTCGCTGATCGACGAACCCGAGCGGATCGGCGCTCACGAGATCGACGTCGAGCTCGCTGAAGCTCCCCTTGTCGACGAGCAGCTCGATGCGCTCACGGGCCCCGAGGCGGAAGTGGTGCTCGCATTTCGTGCAGACGTTGTGGTTCCGGGCGAGCTGCTTGTTGAACAGCATCTCGCCGCAGCTCGGGCACTGGGTCCAGAGATGCGTCGGGAACTCCTTGCGCCGCCCGAACGGCATCCGAAGCCTCATCGCTGACCATCCTCTGCCTGGTACCAGCAAAGCGCCACCGTTCCGGGGCCGGCGTGCGCGGCCAGCACCGGTCCAGCCTCATCGACCCAGTACTCGACGCAGTGGTAGCGCGCCTGCACCCACTCCCCGAGGAGCCGCGCGCGATCGGGTGCGTTCGCGTGCAGCGGCGCGGCGTGGATGCGCGCGCCCTCGGGCACGCGCGCCGCGATGAGCTCCTGCAGCCGCGCCATGCCCCGGTCGCGCGTGCGCACGCGATCGATCGGTTCGGCCCTGCCCTCGCGCACCTCGAGGATCGGCTTCACCGCCAGCAGCGAGCCGAAGAGGGCCCGCGCGCCGGAGATCCGTCCGGACCGTCTCAGGAAATCGAGCGTGTCGATGAGCGCGAGGAGGTGGGTGTTCGGCGCCAGCCGGCGCGCGAGCGCCACCGTCGCGTCGAAATCCGCGCCGTCCCGGCGGAGCCGCGCGCAGGCGGAGGCGATGAGCCCGATGGCGCCGGCGGTCGAGCGCGTATCGACGATCTCGATCCGCGCGTCGCCGATCTGCTGCGCGGTCACGTTCGCGACCGAGTACGTCGTCGACAACTCGGTGGCGATCGTCAGGACGAGGAGCTCTCGGGCGCCCTCGCGGATCGCCAGCTCGTACACCTCGCGGCACTCGCCCAAGGAGGGCGTCGACGTCGTCGGCTTCGCGCGGGGGTCGCGGATCTTCTCGTAGAACTGCTCGGTCGTGATGTCGACGCCGTCGGTGTACGACTCGGCGCCGAAGCTCACGTGGAGCGGGAGCGTCCGGATGTCGAGCTGCCGCCGGATGTCGTGCGGGAGCACGGCCGTGCCGTCGACGATGATCGCGAACGCACCCCGGGCGCTCACGGGACGACCGTCACCTCCCCCGCCACCACGCGCTGGCGACCATAGGAGGTTTCGATGATCAATGCGCCATCGTCGGCGAGCTCGACCGCGCGCGCGCGGTACGGGGCGCCGCCGGCCGGCTGGATCTCGCATTCGCGGCCGAGGATCACCGACCGGCGGCGCCATTCGGCGAGGGCCGCATCCCGCTGGGCCGGATCGGCGACGCGACCGAGCTCGGTCGTGACCCGGGCCAGGAGCGCGAGGCGGTCGACGTCGTGTCCTGCGAGCGCGAGCGACGTCGCCCGCTCCGCGAGCCGCGGGGGGAACCGCCGCTGGTGTACGTTGACGCCGATCCCGATCACGCAGTCGTCGTTCGTTCCGTGGGCCAGGCAGCCCGCGACCTTCCGCCCCCCGTAGTGGACGTCGTTGGGCCACTTGAGCCCGGCCTCAGGAGCACCGAGCGACGTGAGCGCGCGAGCGACCGCCACGCCGGCGAGCAGCGTGAAGAGCGCGGGCTCGGCCGGCGCCGGACGCACGAGCCAGGACGCGAGGAGCGACGCGCCCGGCTCGCTCTCCCACTCGCGGTCGCCACGACCGTGCCCCGCGGTCTGCGCGTCCGCGACGACGACGATGGGTGCCTGACCCTGGCGCGCGAGCTCGCGGGCGCGATCCTGGGTCGAGCCGATCGTCAGGTGGAACTCGATCGATCGGCCGAGCTGCTGCGCGAGCGCGGACCGGACCGCGGCGATCGACAGGAGCGCGAGGCGGTCGGCCAGGGCTCCAAGGCTACGCCGGGCGGCGCGCTGCTAGCGGAGCACGACCGGGATCCGGACGATCTCGTCGATCGCCCCATCCCGCGGACTGCGGTCGAAGACCTCGACGAAACCGATCGTCTCGCCCGCGACCGTGTACGTGGCGGTCACCGAATAGGTGCCTCGTCCGGGCGCGCCGAGGCTCGCCGTGGTGTTCCCCTGGGCGAGCACGCGGCCGGCGGTGTCCGTGATGCGCCACGCCAGCGCGGCCTCGAACACGCTCGCGTCGCCGCTGATCGTGACGGGCGAGGTCAGGCTCGCGTTGACCGTCGGCGCGCTCAACGTGATCGAGCCCTTCGCCGAGCTGACCGGCGTCGCCTTCGGCGTGGGCGTCGGTGAGGGCGACGGAGAGGCCGAGGGGCCGCTCGATGCGGCGGGGGCGGAGGTCGCCGGAGCGGGGCTGGACAGCCCGACCCCCGATGCGCCGCAGGCCGCGACCGCCAGCGCGCTCAGGACCGCGATCGTCACAAGGCGCTTCATCGACACCATTGTCAACGATGACGCGCCGGAGCCGTCACTGGTTCCGCTGGATCTGCGCCCCGGCCGCCCGGACCCGCACCACCCGACCTCGCCCGGGAACCCCGGCGTCGGAGGCCGCCAGCTCCATCGCGTCGGCGACCCGCGGCGCGAGCCGCACCGGGGCGAACGCGATGACCGAAGGGCCGGCCCCCGAGAGCGCCGCGCCGAACGCCCCGGCCTCGCGCGCCGCGGTCACGATCGCCTCGAGCGCCGGGACGAGGCGGAGCCGAGCCGGCTCGTGCAGCCGATCGTGCATCGCGAGCGACATGAGCGAGCCGTCGGCCCGCAGCACGGCGGCGAGGAGCGCCGAGGCGTGCGCGAGGTTGAACACCGCGTCGACGCGCGAGACGTCCCGGGCCAGCACGGCCCGGGCCTTCTCGGTCGCGAGCGCGGCCTTCGGAACGAAGAGGCACGCGCGCCACGCGCGCGGGAACGCGAACCGGGCGGCGACGGGACCGTCGGACGTGGGCACCGCGATCGTGAACGCGCCGTAGAGCGCAGCCGCGACGTTGTCGGCATGGCCCTCGACCTCCGACGCGACCCTGAGCACCGCGCGGCGCGCGAGCGGCTCGCCCAGGATGGCGTTCGCCGCGACCGCCCCCGCGACGATCGCCGCGGCGCTCGACCCGAGGCCACGTCCGACCGGGATGCGCGAGCGCTGGGTCACGTGGTGGGGCGGGAGCGGCTGCCCGATCGTCTTCGCCGCCGCGCGTGCCGCGATGACGAAGTGGTTGTCCTCCCCGCTCGGCACGACGTCGCCGTCGCCCTCGCTCGTCACCGTCCACGCGCGCGCCGGCCGCATGTCGAATTCGGCGAGCAGGGGAAGGGCGACGCCGAAGGCGTCGAAGCCCGGACCGAGGTTCGCGCTCGTGGCGGGGACGCGAACGCGCAGCTCGCTCACCGTCGGATCGCCTCCACGACGGCGTCGAGCTCCGCCGCGACCTCGGCGAGCGGCGGGGCCAGCGCAAGCGCCCGGTCGGGATCCTTCATGCCATTGCCGGTCAGCACGCAGACGGCCTGCCGGGGCGCCTCGCCGTTCCGCCGGGCGAGCGAGCGCAGGCCGGCCACGGACGCGGCGCTCGCCGGCTCGCAGAACACCCCTTCGCATCGCGCGAGGAAGCCGTACGCATCGAGGATCGCTTCGTCGGTGACGGCTTCGATCGAGCCGCCCGACTCGTCCCGCGCCTGGATCGCTCCCGCCCACGACGCGGGGTTGCCGATGCGGATGGCCGTCGCGACCGTCTTTGGCTCCGCGACCACCGCGCCGCTCACCAGGGGCGCGGCACCGGCCGCCTGGAAGCCGCGCATGACCGGCCGTCGCGTCCCGAGTCCCGATGCTGCCGCCTCGCGGAATCCCTTCCAGTACGCGGTGATGTTGCCGGCGTTCCCGACCGGGATGAACAGCGCCTCTGGGGCGTCACCGAGCGTCTCGCAGATCTCGAACGCCGCGGTCTTCTGCCCCTCGATGCGATTCGGGTTGACGCTGTTCACGAGCACCGCCTCACCGCGGCCGGCGAGCTCGCGCGTGATGCGCAGCGCGTCGTCGAAGGTGCCGCGGATCGTCACGACCCGCGCGCCGAAGGCGAGCGCCTGGGAGAGCTTTCCGAGCGCGACGTAGCCCGCGGGCAGGATCACCGAGCACGGCACGCCGGCACGGGCGGCATACGCGGCGGCCGAGGCCGCGGTGTTGCCGGTCGACGCGCACAGGACGGCGCGCGCGCCATCCTCGACGGCCTTCGCGACCGCGAGCACCATCCCACGATCCTTGAACGAACCTGTGGGATTCGCGCCCTCGACCTTCAGCCAGATCTCCGGGATCCCGGTCTCGCGCTCGAGCGCCGGCGCGCGCACGAGCGGCGTCCCGCCCTCGCCGAGCGTCAGGCGTGGCGTGCGTGATGTGACGGGCAGGTGATCGCGATATCGCTCGAGGAGCGGCACGGCGTGGGGCATCCGCGGAGATGCTACGTCGCGCCACGGGTGCCGCGTAGCATTCGCGATCGTGAAGATGAGTACGCGGGAGCGGCAACTGCTCACCGCGCTGGTCGTGCTGCTGATCGTGTTCTTCGCGCTCCAGATCGTGTCCGCGGTGTGGGTCGGCATCGCGCGCGTCGCCGACGTCATCCTCATCTTCATCGCCGCGTGGGCCGTGTCGTACCTGCTTTCCCCCCTTGTCGATCGGCTCGACCGTGCCACCCGCCTGAACCGGACGGGCGCGGTGCTCGTCGTCTACGCCGTCATCGCGATCCTGCTCGCGGCGGTCGGGGCGGTCGCGATCCCGGCGCTCGCGGACCAGCTCGCGAACCTGTCGATCCGAGCGCCCGAGCTGGCCGCATCGGCGGACCGGACGGCCCACGATCTCCAGGCCGCGGTCGAACGGCTTGGCATGCCGATCAACCTCATCCCGCTGTATGAAGCGCTCCCGGCGAAGATCGGCGAGCTCGCCGGGGCCTTCGCCGCCGACGCGCTGGGCGTCGTATCGGCGACGGCGACGACGCTCTTCGACGTCACCCTCGTCCTCATCATCGCGTTCCTCATGCTGATCGACGGCGACACGCTCTGGAGCCAGTTCACCGCGCTGCTGTCCGAGGAGCTCCGGAGCGAAGCCGAGCTGCTCCGGATGAGCGCCGACCGGGCCTTCGGCGGGTTCGTCCGGGGCTCGCTCCTGCTCGGGCTCATCTACGGCGTGGCGACGCTGCTCATCCTGGCCCCGCTCGGGGTGCCGTTCTCGGGCGTGCTCTCCGTGTTCAGCGGGCTCGTGGTGATCATCCCGTTCTTCGGGCCGCTCCTCGCGATGGTGCCGGTACTGGCGATCACCTTTCTCGGCGCGCCCGACCGTTTCATCGCGGTGCTCGTGCTCACGATCGCGCTCCAGCAGGTCGCGCTCAACGTCGTGAGCCCGCGCATCATGTCGCGCAGCATCGGGATCCATCCGATCTTCGTGTTCCTGGCCCTCCTGCTCGGCTCCCGGCTCGCCGGCTTCTGGGGTCTCGTCCTGGCTGTGCCGGTCGCGGGCGTGATCAACACGTTCGTCCGCTACTTCCTCGAGGTGACCTCGGGGCGGCGGCAGCGCATCGAGGCCGCCGCGCTGATGGAGGAGGCCGCGCCGCTCGAGATCGCGAAGTGATCGACGAAGCGCCGACGCGCCACATCCTCGTAACGAATGACGACGGCATCGAGAGCGACGCGCTCGACCCGCTCGCATCGGCCCTGTCGACGCTCGGCGACGTGGACATCATCGCGCCCGAACGGAACTGGAGCGGCGCGAGCCACAGCATCACCCTCTACCGGCCGCTGCGCTGCCGCCCGACGCGTCTCGCTTCCGGCCGCGAGGCGTACATGACCGACGGCTCACCCACCGACTGCGTGCGCCTGGCCGTCCTCGGTTTCCTGCCGCAGCGGCCCGATCTCATCGTGAGCGGCATCAATCGTGGCGCCAACATGGGCGACGACATCACGTACTCGGGCACCGTGGCGGCCGCGATGGAGGGCCTGCTGTCGAACGTGCCCTCGATCGCCATATCGATCGGGGCGTTCGGCGCGCACATCGATTTCTCGGTCGCGGCCGATTTCGCCATGCTGCTCGGTCGGAACATCCTCGCCCGCGGCCTCGCGCCCGATGCGCTGCTCAACGTGAACGTGCCGAATCTCCCGCGCGAGGCCGTCACCGGCGTGGAGGTGACCCGGCTCGGCAGGCGGAATTACCGGGATCAGCTGATCGAGCGGCTCGATCCGTACGGCAACCCGTACTACTGGGTCGGCGGGCCGGCCGTCGCGGGCGAGGCCGAGCCGGGGACCGATATCGCGGCGGTGCGCGACGGCAAGATCAGCGTGACGCCCATCGCGCTCGACCTGACGAGCCACGAGCTGCTCGAGGAGCTCGCCGGGTGGGATTGGGGCTGGACGGGTCAGGTGCAGATCTCGGCCGAGCGCAGCGCCTGACCGCCGCGCGCGCCCTGTCGGCCGTCAGCGTTCGCTGGGCTTCGGAACGTGACCGGCCGGCAGAGGGGGTGCCGTTACCTCACTGCTGCAAAGCGAGGAGCAGCGCCCCGAGGCCCGCCTGGCCGCGCACGCGAGCGCGCTGGAGGAGGTAGATCGCGTTCGACGATTGGATCGAGCCGCCGCCCTTCTTGTACGCCGAGAGGTAGCCGCAGCTCTGGAGCGCGGGGAACGACGCGGCGTTGTAGTCGCCCGACGGATACGCGAAGTGTCGGACATCCTGGCCGGTCCACGCGCTCAGATACTCCCGGGCGCGGCACATCTGGTACTGCTGGTCGGCGAGCGTCCGCCCGGCCATGCTCACGTGATCCATGGCGTGCGACTCCACGTCCATCCCCGCGTCGGCGAGCGCGCGCACCTGGTCACGGGTGATGTAGCCGGGACGGCCGACGAGGTTGACGGTGATGAAGAAGA
>DASWCU010000121.1:0-4939 GCA_036389935.1 Candidatus Limnocylindria bacterium | reverse complement strand
TGGCGGACCCCGACATCCAGTGGCTGATGGAGCGCACGTCGTGCTATCGCGATCCGGCGCTCGACGCGGGATTCCCCGACCGCATCCCCTCGGAGGTCCGCATCCGGCTCCGGGACGGACGCGAGATCAAGGCGACGGTCGACTTTCCGAAGGGCGAGCCGGAGCACTGGCTCACCCGCGACGAGCTCGTCGAGCGCTTCGTCGAGCTCGCCGGGCCGCTCGTCGGAGCGGACGTCGCGTCCTCGCTCGCCGAGGGCGTGCTCGCGCTCGACGCGGGTTCGGACCTCGCGCCGATCATGCGTGCGCTCTCCGGGACGCGCGACACCGCGTAGAGTCCCGGCGGCGCACGCCTCAGCTCCGGATGGAACGGGAGGACATACGTGGAGTACCTGCGGTCGGTCCTGTCCACGCCGGGCCAGCGTCAACGGATGATCGACAAGGCGTTGGGCGGCCTGGATCCGGCGCCCGACGCGGTGATCCTCGATCTCGAGGACGGCGTGCCCCCGGACATGAAGGACACGGCGCGGACCATGGTCGCCGAAGCCGTTGCGCGGCCGCCCGGCGGCCCCGCGCGCTTCGTGCGCGTGAACGCGAACGCCGCGGACCGCATGGACGACGACATCCACGCGGTCGTGCGGCCCGGCCTCGACGCGATCGTGCTGCCGAAGGTCGAACGTCCCGAGGACGTGGAGCGCGTGGACGGGCTCCTGTCCTCCCTCGAGGCGCAGGTCGGCATCACCGCCGGACGGACGAAGCTGCTGATCTCGATCGAAAGCGCGATAGGCCTGCTGAGGGCCTACGAGCTCGCCGCGGCGAGCCCGCGCAACCTCGCCCTGTTCCTCGGGGGCGAAGACTTCTCGATGGACATCGGGCTTCCGGTCTCCCGGCGCGGCGCCGGACGAGAGGCGATCTACGCACGATCGTCGATCGTCATCGCGGCCGCGGCCGCCCGGATCTTCTCGATCGACCAGGTCGTTCCGGACTTCCGCGATCTCGACGGGCTCCGGAAGAACGCGACGTTCGGCCGCGAGCTCGGGTTCACCGGATCGTGGTGCATCCATCCGACGCAGGTCGGACCGGTGAACGAGATCTACAGCCCGACGCTCGAGGAAGTCGAGCTGGCTCGCCGGGTGGTCGCGGCTTTCGACGAGGCGAAGGCGGCAGGGCTCGGCGCGGTGATGATGGGCGGGCAGTTCGTCGAAGCTCCCATCGTCGAGCGGGCCCAGCGGACCCTCCGATTGTTCGAGTCGATCTCGGCCGCGGAGCGGGGGAGCGGACCGAGCCGCATCGCGTAAGCCGCGCGATCAGATCCGGAAGGTCTCGAGCGTCTCCGGAGCGAAGAGCTCCTCGACCGCGACGTGCCGGCCGGTGATGCCCTGCGCCTCCGCGTAGCGGAGGAACGTCTCGAGGGTCGGCCGGTTGGCCGCGATCCCATACGGCCACCAGTCGGGGCCGATGAGCGCGCGGACCGTCTCGACCTCCTCGTGCATCCAGGGCAGGGCATACGGGAATGCGGCGGTGGTGTAGATCGCGTCGAGGCATGCGGCCTTCGCCTGTGCCAGGGCCTTCGTCAGGCTCTGGGCGATCCAGCGGTCCCGCTCGTAGACATCACGGCGGATCACGACCGTATGCATGATCGGGAAGATGCGGGTCCGCCGGTAATAGTCGGCCTCGATACGACGGTAGTCGGGGAACAGCCGCACCACGGCCGGCGAACCCCGGACGAACGGCCGCGGCAGGCGAGGGCTGAAGATCGCATCCAGGTCCCCGCGCACCAGCATCGTCGTGAGCGTTTCGCCTTCTGGAAGCTCCTCGATCCGGACGTCCGTCGCGAGCGGCAGGCGTGACTTCTCGCGGCGCCCGGGGTCGTCGAGCCCGCCCTGGAACCAGCGGACGTCGCGCGGGTGCACGCCGTGCTCATCCTCGAGGATCCCCCGAAGCCATACGTTCGCGGTGAGGGCGTACTCCGCGACGCCGACCCGCTTGCCGCGCAGCTCCTCGGGACAGCTGATGCCCGCGCCCGTGTGCACGTACGCCGCGGAATGACGGAACGCCCGTGAGGGGAAGACGGGGATCGCCACGAGGCCGCCGTCGCCGTGCGCGATGCTCGCGACGTACGAGCCGAGCGACATCTCCGAGACGTCGAACTCCTGATATACGAGCTGGCGGAAGAAGATCTCCTCGGGGCCGAGCGGGAGGAACACGAGCTCGATGCCCTCCGCGCGGACGCGGCCGTCGCGCAGGGCGCGCACGCGGTCGTAGTCTCCGCAGGCGAAGCTCAGGCGAACGGCGGCGGGCTCGTTCACCGGGCTCAAGGCCCCACGATGGGCTTGCCGTCGGGATCGAGCCGCGGCTCCGGGAAGTGCTCGAGCGCCGGCGCGTGCGCGCGCTTCCAGACCATGACGCTGCGCGCGTACTCCAGGACCACGGTGCCGTCCTGATTGATCCCGCGGGTCCGGAACTTCACGATGCCCCACTGCGGCCGCGACTTCGACTCACGTTTCTCGAGCACCGTGCTCTCCGAATAGAGGGTGTCGCCGGCGAAGACCGGATTCGGCAGGGTGATCGCGTCCCAGCCCAGGGCGAAGCCGTTCTCACTGGTGTCGGCGACGCCGAGCCCCGCGACGACGGCGATGGTGACGAGGCTATTCACGAGCGGCTTGCGGAACTCCGTGAGCGCCGCGTAGCGCTCGTTGAAGTGGATCTGGTTGGTGTTGTTCGTGAGGAGCGTCATCCACGTGTTGTCCGCCTGGGTGATCGTGCGGCCGATCCGCGCGCGGTAGACGTCGCCGACCTCGAAGTCCTCGAAGAAGCGACCCCGCCAACCTTCCTTGAGCCCCATCACGAAGCCTCCGCTCGTGCCCCGCCCGGATCGTCGTCGGGTCCGCCGGCGCCGGTCCACTGGCGACTGTTCATGGGTGCGATAGCGCGGCCACTCTATCGCCGCGGACGCCGCGGTCGGGCTCGCGATCGAGCCGCCGGTCTCGGTCCGCGCCTAGCCTTCCCAGCCCGCTCGCAACAGCTCCACCAGCTCCCGCTCGATCGCGACGAACCGCTGGAACGCTTCCGCCTGCCCTCTCGGATCCGCCATCACCGCCATGTCGTGCCGCGCCATCGGGAGATCGCGGTGACCGGCCATCTGCTCCGCAAGACCGGTCAGCTCGGTCGAGATGCGCCGATGTGCGCGCACGAGCGCCGTGTAGGCGTCCAGCTCCGGCTGTGCGGCAGGGTCGTTCGGGTCCAATGCCTTCGTGTGCCGTTCGAGCACCTCCGCCTGCGCCGCCGTCAATTCCGCGAGCTTCGCCGGAAGCACGGCATTCGCCGCGATGCCCTTTCCGCAGGTCTGGTGATCGTCACCCGCCATCTTCTGCCCTCAGTTGATCATCAGGCGGCTGAGATAGCCGATCGGCTATAATCAGGATATGGACGCGGCGGGGCTCATCCGCGCGACACGTCGGCGGCACGGATTGACACAGGCGCAGCTGGCGCTCCGCGCTGGGACGACGCAGACCGCCATCAGCCGGCTCGAGCACGGCGCTCGCTCGCCTTCGGTCGAGACCGTTCGGGGGCTCCTGCTCGTCATGGGCGAGGATCTCAGCCTGAGCGCGCGGCCGATCTCCGGCGTCCATGACGCTGCCCACCTTCAGGCGGAGCGGGCGCTCTCGCCTCGCCGTCGACTGGAGCGCGCATTCGCCTGGATGCGGTTGAACGCGGCCGTGCGCGCGGGCGGGCAGCGAGCCCGCAGCTGAGCCCTGTGCCGCGCCGCACGAGCGCCAGTGGTCTCGATCCTCGGCGCATCTTTGAAACGTTCGCCCGCCATCAGGTCGACTACATCGTCATCGGTGGCATCGCGGTGATCGCTCACGGGCACACCCGCAACACGCGCGACGTCGATTTCGTCGCGGCCGCCGGCCCACGGAATCTTCGCCGTCTCGCCGTTGCCTTGCGCGAGCTCGGCGCGCGTCTTTCAGGCACGGACGCCCATCTGCTCGATGTCGATGTATACGACCCCGCGACGCTGGGAAGCGGGGCGAACTTCACGCTCGAGACGGATGCCGGCGGCCTCGACTTCTTCGGCGACGTGCCCGGCGCGGCGCCGTACGCAGAGATGCGCGAGCGCGCGCTCGTGATCGATCTGGGCGGGCTGCCCATCCGGGTCGCCGGGCTCGACGATCTGATCCGAATGAAGCGCGCGGCGGGCCGGCGACAGGACCTCGATGACATCGCGGCCCTCCTGGCACCGCCACCGGGGGGCTGAGGGCTCGCCCTTCCCCCGCAACGGCTACGCGGTGCGTAGCAGTTGTGGAGCCGGAATGTGACGCCACGGCCCCGCGCGCCCGCGACAGTTCGGCTCATGCTCCACCGCCGGCGCCGCGCGCCGGCCAGTCTCGCCGCCGCGGCCGCCGCTCTCGTCGTCCTCGCCCTACCGCGCTTCGCGCCGCTCGGTCCGCCCGAGACGGCGGGGCTCGCGGCCGGCACGGTGGTGGTCGATGCGCAGGGGGCGGTGCTCCAGCGTGACGCCAGCGACGGCCTGCGCATCCCGGTCGCGCTCGGCGCGATCGCCCCGGTCATGCTCGAGGCGACGGTCTCGGCCGAGGACCGCCGGTTCGCGCAGCACCCCGGCCTCGACCCGCTGGCCCTGGGCCGCGCGATCCTCACGGCCGGGTCGCAGCCATCCGGTGCGTCGACGATCACGCAACAGCTCGCGCGCCGCCTCTACCTCGCCGGCGACACGCGGCCGGTGCTCGTGCGCAAGGCCCACGAATCATTCATCGCTCTGCAGCTCGAAGCCCGGCGTTCGAAGGCCGACATCCTTGGCCTGTACCTCAACGACGTGTACTACGGGCGCGGCGCCTACGGCGTCGAGGCCGCGGCCCGGGCGTACTTCGGCACCAGCGCCGGGAATCTCGATCTCGCACACGCCGCGTACCTCGCCGGA
>DASWCU010000120.1:0-24454 GCA_036389935.1 Candidatus Limnocylindria bacterium | reverse complement strand
ACGGGCTCGAGCGACGGGTGCGCGTAGGTGACCGCCTCCTGCCCGTGCTTGCGCGCGACGTACCGCGGGATGTATTCCATCGGCCCCGGACGGAACAGCGCGACCATCGCCATCACGTCTTCCACCCGGTCCGGCTTGAGCTCACGGATGTAGCGGCGCATGCCGGCCGACTCCAGCTGGAAGAGGCCCGTGGTCTCGCCGGACGCGAGGAGCTCGAACGTCTTCGGGTCGTTGAGCGGGATGCGCTCGCGCGTGATCTCGATGCCGCGTTGCTCGCTGATGAGCCGCAGCGCGTGATCGAGGATGGTGAGGTTCGTGAGACCGAGGAAGTCGAACTTCAGCAGGCCGAGCTTGTCGAGCTGCTTGTCCTCGAACTGGGTCTGGATGCCCTCCTTCCCCTTGGTCCGCTCGATCGGGGCCAGGTCGGTGAGCGGGTCGCGGGTGATCACGACCCCGGCCGCGTGCGTTCCGGTCGAGCGCACCAGGCCCTCGACCTTCTCGGCGAGATCGAGCAGACGCGAGACCTCCGGCTCCTCCGCGAGCTGCGCGAGCTCCGCCACCTCGGTCCGGGACTCCGCGAGCGGCGGGGCCGTCGGTCCGGTCGGGATCACCTTCGCCACCCGATCGGCGTCCCCATAGCTCATCCCGAGCACCCGAGCGACGTCGCGGACGGCGGCGCGGGCGAGCATCGTGTTGAAGGTCACGATCTGGGCCACGTGATCGGCGCCGTATTTCTGGGTCACGTACGCGATCACCTCGTCGCGGCGGTCGTCCATGAAGTCGACGTCGATATCGGGCTGGGTGTAGCGCTCGAGGTTGAGGAAGCGATCGAAGATGAGCGAGTACCGGATCGGGTCCACGTCCGTCACGCCGATCGCGTAGTTCACGAGCGATCCGCCGGCCGAGCCGCGGACCGCCGTGAGGATCCCGCGCTCCTGGGCGAAGCGGATGAAGTCCTGGACGATGAGGATGTACGCGGCGTAGCCCATCTTCGAGATCACCGTCAGCTCGTGGTCCATCCGGTCGCGGAGCTGCGGAGTGAACGCCCCGTACTTCGCGGTGATCCCGCGCTCCGCGAGCGCCCGCAGCTGCTGATCGGGTGTCAGCCCGCCGGGCACCTCGAAGTGCGGCAGGATCAGGTTCCCCATCGGCAGCTCGACATTGCACAGCTCGGCGATCCGAAGGGTGTTCTCCAGCGCCGCGCCGTCGTTCGGGAAGAGCGCCGCCATCTGGGCCGCCGACTTCAGGTACAGCTCGGGGTGATCGATCATCTTGAGCCGGTCGCTCTGATCGACGGTCTTCCCGCTCTGGATGCAGACCATGATGTCCTGCGCCTCGGCGTCCTCCGCGTTCACGTAGTGGATGTCGTTCGTCACGACGAGGGGGATGCCGGTACGGCGGCTCACCTCCCGGATGCCGTCCCCGACCGGCTCCTGCTCGGGGACGCCATGGGACATGAGCTCGAGGTAGTAGCCGTCCTCGCCGAACAGCTCGCGGTGCTCCGACGCGACCGCGCAGGCGGCGTCGAGCCCCTGATCCTGGAGCGCGCGCGAGACCTCGCCCTGGAGGCACGCCGACAGGGCGATGAGCCCCTCACCCTTCTCTCGCAGCAGCTCCTTGTCGATCCGCGGGCGGTAGTAGTAGCCCTCCAGGTGGGCGCTCGTGATCAGCGACACGAGGTTCTGGTAGCCGCGGAAGCTCTTCGCGAGCAGCACGAGATGGAAGGGCCGACCGTGTCCCTCGATCCGGGCGTCCCGATCGAAGCGGCTGCCTCGGGCGACGTAGGTCTCCACCCCGATGATCGGCTTCACGCCCGCCAGCCGCGCCGTCGTGTAGAAGTCGACCGCGCCGTACAGCGCGCCGTGGTCGGTGAGCGCGAGCGCGGGCATGTCGAACGCCTTCGCCCGATCGACCAGGTCACGCAAGCGCGACAGGCCGTCGAGCAGGCTGTACTCGCTGTGCGTGTGCAGGTGGACGAACTGCTCCGAGGCCGGGGTCCTTTCCGGAAGCGCTGCGGCCAGTCTACCCGGTAGGCCGCCGACTCGAGCCCGTGCCGGGCCGACCGCGATCCGGCGCCGCGGCGGGGCTGCGGCCGCGTCCAGTGCGGCCTCGCACGAAAATGCTTCATTTGCCATGATCAGTCAACAGCACATAGAGTATTCAGCTCATGGCCGTCGACGCACGCAGCGCATCCCGATCCGCGCGAGGGAGCGTCCGCGCGGTGCCGCGGGTCGAGTCCTCGGACCGGATCGTCGCGCTCATCCGCGAGCTTCGCCAGCTCGTCATCGAGTCGCCCGCAGCGTGGACGGACCTCGACCTCACGATGGCGCAGCTTCGCGCGCTCTCGATCGTCCGGTTGCAGGAGCCGATGACCGTGGGGGCGCTGTCGAGCGCGATCGGCATGAGCCTGCCGAGCGGCTCCGCGCTCAGCGATCGGCTGGTCCGCTCAGGCCTCCTCGTCCGCCGGGACGACCCGGTCGACCGCCGTCGCGTGCTCCTCGAGCTCAGCGACCGCGGACGGACGCTGCTCGAGCGCCGTGAGCGCCGCTCGGTCGCGGCCCTTCGCGGATCGGTGCGCGCGATGCGGCCCCACGAGCGCGCGGCGCTCGGCACCGCGCTCGCGGCGCTGATCCGGATCCGCCGCGCGTCGACGATCCGATGAGCCTGGCGGCGGCCCCGCTCGGCAGCTCGGCGTTCCACGACCTGAGCCGCGGCCGCCTCGTAGTGACGACGGCCGGCGTCCTGCTCGCGCTCCTCCTCGTCTCGCTCGACCAGACGATCGTCGGCACGGCCCTGCCGCGGATCATCTCGGAGCTCAATGGCCTCGACTACTACGCCTGGGTGACGACCGCGTACCTCGTCTCGTCGACGGTCATGGTCCCGATCGCCGGGAAGCTCGGCGATCTTTTCGGACGAAAGCCGTTCATCCTCGCCGGCATGATCGGGTTCGTCGGAGCGTCGGCGCTCTGCGGCCTGTCCCAGGACATGCTCCAGCTGGTCCTGTTCCGCGCGCTCCAGGGCCTCTTCGCCGGCATCCTCATGGCGAACGTGTTCACGGTGATCGCCGACCTCTTCCCGCCCCGGACGCGCGCCCGCATGCAGGGCCTCTTCGCCGCGATCTTCGGGATCTCGTCCATCTTCGGCCCGACCGTCGGCGGCTACCTGACCGATGGCCTCGGCTGGCGCTGGGTCTTCTACGTGAACCTGCCGGTCGGGATCGCCGCGGTCACGGTGATCGCGCTCGGCATGCCCTTCCTCCGGACCGCGGCGACCTGGCGGCACATCGATTTCGAGGGGGCGGTGCTGCTCGTCGCCGCCGTCGTCCCGCTGCTCGTCGCGCTCTCGATCAGCCGCGACCACGACTGGACCTCGCCCGAGATGCTCGTGCTCCTCGGCGTCGCGGCGGTCGCGCTCGTCGGCTTCGTGTTCATGGAGCTCCGGGAGGAGCAGCCGATCGTTCCCCTCGCGCTGTTCCGCAACGTCACGTTCACCGTGTCCGTGATCGTCGCGTTCATCGCGGCCGTCGGGATGTTCGGCTCGATCATCTTCGTGCCGCTCCTCTACCAGGGTGTGCTGGGTCTTACGGCGACGAGCTCGGGCCAGCTGCTGACCCCGATGATGTTCGGGCTCATCGGCGCGAGCGTGCTCACCGGTCAGCTCATTACGCGGATAAAGCGATACCGATTCGTCGGAACGGTCGGGCTCAGCCTGATGGTCGTCGGCATGTGGCTCCTCGCCCAGGTACGACCGACGAGCGACAACGCCGAGGTCGTGCGTGATATCGCGCTCGTCGGCGTGGGCCTCGGGATGACCATGCCGCTCTACCAGAACGCCGTCCAGAGCGCCGTGCCGCGCGCCGTCGTCGGCGTGGCGACGAGCCAGGTCCAGTTCTGGCGCAGCATGGGCGGCACGATCGGGGCCGCGGTGCTCGGATCGGTGCTCGCGCACCGATTGCCGGGGCAGATCTCGGCCCAGCTCGCCGGGCTGCAGCTTCCGCCGCAGATCGCGGGGCAGCTGAGCGGCGGCAGCGGATCGGCGCAGTCGCTGTTCGATCCCGACAAGCTGGCCGCGACCCGGGCCGGCCTGCCGCCGACGCTCCAACCGGTCTTCGATCGGCTGCTCGACGCGATCCGCGTCGCGCTCGCGAACACGCTCCACGATCTCTTCCTCTACGCGGCCGCGATCGTCGCCGTCGCGATCGTCGCGTCGGTCTTCCTCAAGGACGTCCCGCTCCGCGGTCGCGAGCGCCGCGCTGAAGGCGCGGAGGTCGGCGCACCCGCCGCGTCCTTCGGCGACTAGCGATCGCGGTGACCGTCCTCGCGCGCGGGCGGCGCACGGCGCGCGCGGCTACTGAGGCGGCCCCTCGAAGGGGAAGCCCTCGTAGGCCATCGCGGAATCGCCGCCCGTCGCGAGCTCGAAGACGACCGCCACGAGACTCCCGTGCAGGCCGCTCACGACGACGGCGTAGCCCCCGTCCGGCAGGTCAGGGACGCCGCGCGGATCCACGAGCGCCGTCGCGCCGCCGCCGAACGCGACCTGGTACCGCGTGACGAGCTGCCCGTCGGCGACGCGGAAGAAGCTGAGGATGGCGCCATCGGCTGGCGTGGCTGCTCCCGAGAAGGCGTACGCACCCTGCAGCGCGATCAGCGTTGTCCACCCCGCCGGGCCGCCGAGCTGGCGCGTCACGTTCGGCAGGTAGCTGGCGCGCGCGAGGCTCGTGTCGGGCACCGCCGCGTACGCCATCGCCGTCGTCTCGCTGGTGGGCAGGACGATCGCGGCGATGTTCCCTGCGGTCGGGTCGCCGGGCAGCGGATGACCGGGCGGGAGCGAGGCCACCTGTAGGCCGTACTCGCCGGGCGCGAGCGGTCCGCTCCCCGTGGATCCCTGGGCCTCTGGCGCGAATCGGGGATCGGCGACCCACGACTCACCCGCCTTCAGCACCGGCCCGAACCACTGCGCGGCACCCACGTATGCACAGCAGGGCCCATCGCGTCGGAAGAACGTGACCGTCGGCTGGCTGTCGTTCGGGCCGAGATTCTGAACGACGACCGGGCTGGATCCGGCGAACCCCGACTGCTCGCCGGATGCGAACGGTGCCCAGAGCAGCCGCGATCCGCTCGTCAGCGCGTTGTACGCGTATGCGACCGGCGCACCCTGCTCGTTATGGGCGTTCGCGACCACCGCCACCGGCTGGTCGCTCGACACCACGACCGAGTACTGCGTGCCGTCGACCAACCCCGCCGTGAAGTCGGGGTCGATCGCTTTCGCACGGCCGGGGAGGATCGAGAGCGGCACCGTAAGACCCTGGGTCCTGTCGAACGAGGTGAAGCGCGCGGCCACGCTCGCCGTTCCGGCGCCGACGTTCTGCACGATGAACGGCACGCCGTATCCGTAGAAGCGGCGCGTCACGTTCGGGAGGTAGGCGGTCGTCGATCCGGCGCTGACGCCCACGTACGACGACGCCTGGGTCGCGTCGCCGACGCCGCGCTGCTCGTTCACGACGGCCGCGACCGGCGCGCCGTAGCTCCGGACGAGCACGGCGAATTGCGTGTCGTCCGGAAGGTCCGGGTCATCGTTCGGCACGTCCGCGTACGACGTCGCCGGCGCGAGCCCGGCGACGCGACGGCACGTGACGAGGGCGCCGTCGTCGAACCGGTAGAAGGACACCTCAATGTCCGTCGGACTGCTGCCCGTGTTCTGGACGACGAACGGTGTGACCCATCCCGCTCGCCCGCCGAGCGTCTTCGTGACGTTCGGCAGATACACGGTCGTGGTCGGCGAGGGCGAGTCCACGCACGCGGCGGCCAGTGCGATCGTCGGGCGCACGGCGCCGATCGCCCAGATGGCGACGAGGCCCGCGAGCGTGGCGGTGAGGACCCGCATCGGTACGGCCGTACCACCGACGGTATAGGGTCGGTCCCATGCGCCTGGCCCCGCGGCTCCGCGCTGGGCCGCGGTCGCTCCTGCTCGTCCTGCTCGTCGCGCCGCTGGTCGTGTGCGGGGCCGCGCAGCCCGGAGGCGACGACCAGCAGGTGCTCGACCAGCTTCGTCGCGCGGGCGCCGACCTCACGAAGCCGCGCGACATCCGCCACTACCTCTACTTCCCCAGCGCGGCGACGGCCAGGAGCGCGGCTGACCGATTGCGAGCCTCGGGCTACACGGTCGATGTCCACGCGAGCCCGACACCGAAGCCGGGGGAGGACTGGGCGGTCGTCGCGAACCGGGTGATGGTCGTGAACGCGGAGACGATCCGCACTGAGCGGTCGCTGATGGATGAGGTCGCGCGCCAGGGGCAGGGCGTCTACGACGGCTGGGAGGCGGCGGCGAAGCCCTGATCCCTCAGGGGCGACGGCTCACGTTCACCACGACGGCGCGATGGTCCGACGCGGTCGACGACACGACGTGGCCCTGCGCCGCGGTGACCCCGATCCCGAAGAGGTAGTCGACCCGCCGCTGGGGCCCGTCGGCGGGAAAGGTCGGCGTGTTCCCGCCGGACTGCGCGGCCAGGTCGCCGAAGCCCGCGGCGTCGATGAGCGCGAGCTCCGGCGCTTCAGGGACCGCGTTGCAGTCGCAGGCGAGGACCGCTGGCTTCGCCCCGTCCCACGCGTCGAGGAGCGCACGGACCTGCTCCTGGCGGACCACGCTCGCGTCCCCGTTCTCATCGAGGTGGGTCGCGATGATGAGGATGCCTGCGACGCGCGCGAGGATCGCTCCGCGAGGCTGGTAGCGCGCGCCGGGCTCCTTCGGGTAGTGCACGCGGCGCACGTCGGTGATGGGGTAGCGCGACAGGATCGCGTTCCCATAGAGGTCGCCGATCGCGGGCCCGAAGACGTACGCCATCCGCAGGCGCGAGGCGAGGACGGCCAGGACGTCGTGGCGGTGATCGATGCTCCAGCCGCGGACCACCTCCTGCAGCACGACCACCTGGGGATCCTCGCGCGCGATCGTGTCCGCGATGCGGTCGAGCGATGGCACGTCGCCGGCGTCGAAGCCCTGGTGCGCGTTGTAGGTCATCACCCGGATCAACGGGAGGGCCTGCGCTGGCTCGGCGACCGTCGGCGCCGGGGTCAGCGCGAGCCACGCGGCCGGCGCGATGACCGCGAGCAGTCCACACGTCACGGCGACGGCGCCGTTCAGCTGCGGCCGATCCGGCCAGGGCGCGGCGACCGCCGCGACCACGACGAGCGCGGTAAGCACCCAGATCGCGGGCAGGTAGGCGTAGAACGCGTAGTAGGCGAACGTGCCGGCGACGAACAGCACCCACCCGGTGCCGAGCGCGACGACGGTGATCCACGGCCCACGCGCGTCGAGCGGCGCGTCGCTCGCGAGCACCGACGACGCGACGAGCAATGCGGCCGCCGTCACGATGCCGCTCAACACCGACACCCCGATCACCTGTGCCCAGAGGCCCACGCTCGCGACCGCGAGTCCCACGGCCGCGAGGGCGGCCGCGCGACGCGACCGCATCAGGATCACGGCGCCGAGCGCGAAGCCCGCGCCGACGGCAAGCGCCCCGAATTGGGTCGCTTCGCCGTTGTCGGCGCCGAGCCCGTTCGCGGCGATCTGGGCCGCGTTCGCTCCGCCCGTCCACGCGACGAGCAGGAGCGGCGGGATCGCGATCAGTCCGAGGGTGCCACGCCAGCCGGGTGCGCCCCAGGCGAGATCGCCCGCCAAGCTCGCGATGCCGGAGGCGAGGAACACGAACGCGGCGACGACCGCGAGCGGCACAGCGAGGACGAGCGGCTGCTCGATGACCGGGACGCTCGTGAACGCGCTCCAGAGGACGTGGTCGACGACGATCGCGACGGGCAGCGCGAGCGGCAGCGGCGAGCCACGGGTCGGCGTGCGCGCGGCGTGCAGCAGGGCGAGCCACTGCGTGCCGGCGACGACGCCGATCGCTGACGCGACGAGCGCGACCCATTCCTGTCGAACGCCGGCGACCGTGAGCGTCGCGATCGCGAGCGTCGCTGCCGTGAGGGCGATCGCGCGCCGCGGAGCGAGCCGGCGGGCGGTGACGAGGGCGAGGAGCGCCGCCGCGAACACGACGAGCGCGATGACCCCGATGGTCGTGTTCGGCAGCCGACCGAACAGGGACTGGTAAAGCGTCGCGGTGAACACATGGATCGCGGCGAACAGGAAGAGGACGCCGACCACCGCGAAGACGGCGGCGCCGATCATCCGGGCGGAGTTTACGGGCCGGTCGCCGGGCCGAGACTCGGTAGGATGTGCTCCATCTCGAGGGCGAGCTTCGCGCATCGCGGTCTGCCGCTTTCACATCGCGCAAGGAGGCAGCCATGAAGGCCGCAACGACCGAGGGGATCGAGATCCGCGGCGGGCGGATCGAGCGGATGGACGAGGTCCTGACGCCCGAGGCCGTCGCGTTCGTCGCCGACCTCGCGCGTACGTTCGAGCCCAGCCGGCGCGAGCGCCTCGCCGAGCGGCAGGAGCGCCAGCGCGAGATCGCATCCGGGGCGAACTTCGGATTCCTCGCCGGCACCGCGGGCGTCAGGGGATCGGACTGGCGCGTGGCGACGGTGCCGCCCGACCTCGAGGTGCGCAAGGTCGAGATCACCGGGCCGACCGATCGCAAGATGGTGATCAACGCCCTGAACTCCGGTGCGTCCGTCTACATGGCGGACTTCGAGGACGCCAACACCCCGACCTGGGAGAACATGGTCGACGGACACGTCAACCTCATCGACGCGATCCGCCGGCGCATCGACTTCACGAGCCCCGAGGGAAAGCGCTACTCGCTGGGCGAGCACCTCGCGACGCTGGTGGTCCGCCCGCGCGGGTGGCACCTCCCCGAGAAGCACCTGTTCGTCGACGGCGCGCCGATCGCCGGCGCGTTCATGGACTTCGGGCTCTACGTCTTCCACAACGCCCGCGAGCTCGCCGACCGCGGCACCGGACCGTACTTCTACCTCGCCAAGCTCGAGAGCCATCGCGAGGCGCGGCTGTGGAACGACGTGTTCGTCCACGCGCAGCAGCGCCTGGGCCTGCCGAACGGCACGATCAAGGCGACGGTGCTCATCGAGACGCATCCCGCGGCGTTCGAGATGGACGAGATCCTCTACGAGCTCCGCGATCACTCCGCCGGGCTGAACGCGGGCCGGTGGGACTACATCTTCAGCGTGATCAAGAAGCTGAGCCACCGCTCCGACATCGTGCTGCCCGACCGCATCCAGGTGACGATGACGGTGCCGTTCATGCGCGCGTACACCGAGCTGCTCGTCCGCACCTGCCACCGGCGCGGGGCGTTCGCACTGGGCGGCATGGCCGCGTACATCCCGACGCGGAAGGATCCGAAGACGAACGAGGTCGCGCTCGCGAAGGTCCGCGACGACAAGGTGCGCGAGGCGAACGACGGCTTCGACGGGACCTGGGTCGCGCATCCGGACCTGGTCCCGGTGGCCATGGCCGAGTTCGACCGCGTCCTCGGCACGAAGCGCAACCAGCTCGACCGCGCCCGTGACGAGGTCCGCGTGAGCGAGGATCAGCTCCGCGCGATCGGCGTGCCCGGCGGCACGATCAGCGACGCGGGCCTGCGCGGCAACGTGAGCGTGGGCATCCAGTACCTCGAGTCGTGGCTCCGCGGCGTGGGCGCGGCCGCGATCTACAACCTCATGGAAGACGCCGCGACCGCGGAGATCGCTCGCTCGCAGGTCTGGCAGTGGGTGCATCACGGTGCCCGGACCGTCGAGGGGACCGCCATCACGAAGGACGCGGTGCGCGCGATCGGCCGCGAGGAGGTCGGCCGGCTCGACGGGCCGGGCCGCCGCTTCGCGGAGGCATTCTCCCTGTTCGAGGAGGTCGCGCTCGACGACCGCTTCGTGGAGTTCCTGACCCTGCCCGGATACGACCGCCTGCCCTGAGCGACCGCACGAGGGGCGTACTGCTCATCGCCGCGACGGCGGTCGCGGTCGGCAAGACCTACACGGATCAAGCCGCGCTCATTCCGCTGATGCGGGCGGACTTCACGATCAGCGACGTCCAGGCGGGGCTCCTGCCGACCGCGCTCTTCCTCACGTCGGTCGCCGCGATGTTCGTGACCGCCGGCCTGATCGACCGGGTGGGTGCGAAGCGCATGAGCGTCGCCGGCGTCGGCTTCTCGCTGGGCTCGAGCCTGCTGTTCGCCGCGGCACCGACGTACGAGGCACTGCTGTTCGCGAAGGCGGTCGGCGGGATCGGCAGCGGCATCGCCTTCGTCGCGGGCGTGCGCTACGTCGCCGGGCTGTACGCCGGCGAACGGTCGCACTTCGGGCAGGGCATCTACGGCGCGGGGTTCCCGCTCGGCAGCGCGATCGGCCTCCAGCTCATGCCGCCGCTCGCACTGGCGCTCGGCGGCTGGCGCGTCGCGTTCGCGGCATCGAGCCTGCTGATCCTCGCCGTCGCCGTCATCTTCGCGGCCCTCGCGCCGCCGGTGCCGCGCCTGGCGGCGCGCGGCGACATCCGGGACGCGCTCCGGTCCGGCAACGCCTGGTGGTGCTTCGTCCAGCACGCCGCCGGCTTCGGTCTCGCCCTCGCGACCGGCACGTGGGTGAGCGTCTACCTGCTGCGCGAGTTCGGCGCCTCGCTCGTGCTGGCGGGTGCGCTCGGCTCGCTGCTGCTCCTCGCCGGCCTGGTGATGCGACCGATCGGCGGCTACGTCGTCGCGCGCGAGCGGGCGCACTCGATCGCGGTGATGCGCGGCTCGCAGCTGACGAACCTCGCTGGGCTGGTCCTGCTCGCGCTGCCGGACCGTCCGCTCGTGATCGCCGTCGTCGGGGCGGTGCTCGTCGGTGCCGGCGCCGCGCTCCCCTACGCCGCGGTGTTCAACACCGCGGCGGCATCGCTGCCCGGCGCGCCGGCGGCAGCGCAGTCGCTCACCGCGGTCGGCGGCGTGGTCGGTGCGGTCCTCGGGGCGCCGCTCATGGGCGCGGCGGTCGAGCGGCTCGGGTTCACCGCCGCCTGGGCGGTCGTCGGGGTCATCCCGGCCGCGGCGCTCGCCGGGACGTTCCTGATGCGCGGCGAGGAGAGCTACCGCGCCGCGCCCGCATCCGCGCGGCGTGGTCTGCCTGCAGGCTGAGACCGGCGCGGCGGACGCGCGCGCTACGGCCGGAGGAGCGCCACCAGCGCCCGCGGATCGTCCGCGCTGATCGAGTCGATCCCGAGCCTCACCATCGCTCGGACGATCGCCGGATCGACCGGCTCGCCGAGTCCCCACGCGTGGACGTAGAAGCCCGCGGCGTGCGCCGCCTCGCAGAGCCCCGCCGAGATCCACGTCCACGGGAGATGGATGCCGGCGAGACCGGGCAGCGCCCGGGCCCGCGGGAGCGGATCCGCGACGGACCGGCCGCCGAAGAGGAGCCCGGTCCGGGCGGCGGGCTCGAGCGCCAGCACGGCCGCCAGCGACGGATCGTCGAACGAATGGAACACCGTCCGCTCCAAGAGGCCGTGGGCACGCACGACGTCGAGCGCCGAGCGCGCGAGGCCCTCGTCCCGCTCGCCCGTGCTGCCGGGGTAGGGCTGCTTGAGCTCGAGCGCGAGGCCGACTGAGCGGCTGGCCGCCCAGCTGCACAGCGCATCGAGGGACGGCACGCGCTCGCCGGCGAACGCCGCATCGCGCCAGCGGCCCGCGTCGAGCGTCCGGATCGCGGCCCACTCGGTCGCGGCCACCGCGCCGGTGCCGTTCGTCGTCCGCTCGAGCGTCTCGTCGTGGATGACGATCGGCACGCGGTCGCGGGTGCGCTGGACGTCGAACTCGATGTCGTCGACGCCGGCACGCTCGGCCGCCTCGAACGCGGCGAAGGTGTTCTCGGGCGCGAGCGCCGCAGCCCCGCGGTGGCCGACGATCCGGATCGGGATCAGCGCATCCGCTCGACCAGGATCCGGTTCACGATCGCCGGATTCGCCTTGCCGCCCATCCGCTTCATGACCGGGCCGACGAGGGCGCCGATCGCGCGCGCGTTCCCAGCTCGGTAGGACGCGATGGCCTTCTCGTTCTCCGCGAGGACCGCGTCGACCGCGGCCGCGATCGCGGTCTCGTCCGAGACCTGGGCGAGGCCCAGCTCGTCGACGATGGCCATCGGGTCGGCGCCCGTCTCGAGCATCCTGGCGAAGACGTCCTTCGCCGCGGTCGTGCTGAGCGTTCCCGCGGCGACGAGCGACACGAGCGCGCCGAGCTGCGGCGGGGTGAGCTTCAGATCGGCGAGGGTCAGTGCCCGCGCGCGCAGATGACCGAGCAGCTCCACGGTCACCCAGTTCGCGACGCGCTTCGGCTCGGCGGGCGCGGCCGCGACGGCGGCCTCGAAGAAGTCGGCGAGCGCGCGGTCGGCGACGAGGATCCGCGCGTCGTAGTCGGAGAGCCCGTACCGAGCGGTGAACCGCGCACGGCGATCGTCCGGCATCTCCGGAAGCATCGACCGGATCCGCTCGACCATCCGGCGGTCCGGGACGAGGGATACGAGGTCGGGCTCCGGGAAGTAGCGGTAATCGTCGACCTCCTCCTTCGTCCGCTGGAGGTAGGTCCGCCGCTGCTCCGCGCTCCAGCCGACCGTGATCTTCCCGGTGCGGGTCCGCAGCTCGCCGCCGTCGCGCCACTCGTCCCACAGCCGCTCGCTCTCGTACGCGACGCTGTCGGCGAGGGCGCGGAAGCTGTTCAGGTTCTTGATCTCGCTCTGCGGCGGCCAGTGCGTCTCACCGTCCTCAGTGATGCGGATCGAGACGTTGACGTCGAACCGTGCGCCGCCCTCCTCGAGCTTGAAGCCCGCGACGCCCGCGTAGAGGAGTCGCTCGCGGAGCAGTTCGAGGTACGCGAGCGATTCGGGGATCGAGCGAAGGTCCGGCTCGCTCACGATCTCCAGCAGCGGCACGCCCGACCGGTTGAAATCGACGAGCGTGGCGCCGGCGCTGTGCAGCAGGCTGCCGGTGTCCTCCTCGAGATGCGCGCGCCGGATGCCCACCCGCTTCGTGGCGCCACCGTCCGCCGGGATGTCCAGCCAGCCGTTCACCGAAAGCGGGAGGTCGAACTGCGAGATCTGGTACCCCTTCGGCAGATCGGGGTACAGGTAGTTCTTGCGGTCGAACTTCGTGTGCTCCGGCGTCTCGCAGTGCAGCGCGATGCCGGCCGCGATGGCGAGCTCGATCGCGCGGCGATTCGGCACCGGCAGCGCGCCGGGCAGGCCGAGGCAGACCGGGCAGGTGATCGTGTTCGGGGGCGCGCCGAACCACTTGGCCGAGCAGCCGCAGAACATCTTCGAGGCCGTCGCGAGCTCGACGTGGCACTCGATCCCGATGATCGTCTCGTACGGCGACGCCACGACGCTCATCGGAACGTCGGATCGGTCGGCGCGGGCACCTTCTCCGTGCCGCTGATGACGCGGCTGATGTTCACGACGACCTTCGCTCCTTCGATCGAGACAAGATACCGGTCGTACCTGGCCGGTGCGCCCGAGGCGTCGTCGACCGCGACGACCGGCCGCGCGTCATCCGTGATCTGCGCGGCCCGGATCGCGACGATCGTCCCCTGCCGCGGCTGGACGAGGAAGAACGCATGCTCGCGATCGACGAGCGGCGGGCCGAAACGTCGTCCGGGCGCCCCCACCGCCGGCACGTCGCCGGCCGCGAGCACGACCCGACCGCCCAGGACCACCGCCGGTGGCGTCGCGAGCTCGACGGCGAGCGCACCGTAGGCGACGACCACGACGAGGACGAGCGCGACCACCAGGAACAGGGCCACGAGGAGGTACTGCTTCCACACCGGGGTCGGATCGAGCGACTCGGGACCGGCCCAGTGCTCGGGCGGCTGGTCCTCGTACCGGGTCCCCATCTACCGACCGGGCATCGCGAGCGCCGCCATCGCCCGCCGCGGGCGGATCAGCGCCGGAGCCGGCCGACGAAGCGCTCGATCCGATCGCAGGCTTCGTCGATGCGGTCCATCGACGCCGCGTAGCACGCGCGCACGTGACCCGCGCCGCGCTCGCCGAAGGCGCTCCCCGGCACCACCACGACCTTCTCCTCCGCGAGGAGCCGGGCGCAGAACTCGTCGTCGCCGAGCCCGGTGCTCGCGACGTTCGGGAAGCAGTAGAAGGCGCCGCGCGGCTCGAAGCAGTGAAGGCCGAGCGCGTTGAAGCGCGCGTGCATCCGCCGGCGGCGGCGGTCGTACTCGCCGACCATCCGCCCCACCTCGTCCTCGCCGTGACGCATCGCCTCGATCGCGGCGTACTGCGCCGCGGTGGGCACGCACATCACGGTGTACTGATGGATCTTCATCATCTGCTCGATGATCTCTGCCGGCGCGCAGGCGTAGCCGACCCGCCAGCCGGTCATCGCGTACGCCTTCGAGAACCCCGCGAGGTAGATCGTCCGCTCCTTCATGTCGGCCTCGCCGAGGACCGATCGGTGGGCGGTCCCGTAGACGAGTCGGTCGTAGATCTCGTCGGAGTACACGAGCAGGTCGTGCTCGCGCGCCAGAGCCGCGATCCCCGCGATGTCCTCATCGAGCAGCACCGCACCGGTCGGGTTGCTCGGGAAGCCGAGGAGGATCGCGCGGGTGCGCGGCGTGATCGCACGGCGCACGTCCTCCGGCCGGAGGCGGAAGTCGTGCGCCTCGTCCGTGGGGACCGGCACCGGCACCCCGCCGGCCAGCACGATGGCGGGGACGTACGCGACGTACGACGGGTCGGCGACGATCACCTCGTCGCCGTCGTTGAGCGTCGCGCGCAGCGCGAGATCGACGGCCTCGGACACGCCCACGGTCACGAGGATCTCGCTCCGCGGGTCGTACGAGACGCCCCGGCGCTCGAAGGTGTGCTCGCCGATCGCCTCGCGGAGCGCAAGGAGCCCGTAGTTCGAGGTGTACTGCGTCTTCCCCTCGCGGACCGAGCGGATCGCCGCCTCCCGGAAGCGCTCGGGCGTCACGAAGTCCGGCTCGCCCACGCCGAGCGAGATGACGCCCTCGACGCCGCTCACGAGATCGAAGAACCGCCGGATGCCGCTCGCGGGAAGGCGCGCGACCTTGTCGTTCGTGAGCGAGCGCTTCGCGAGCGTCATGCCGCCACCGGGACCGGCGCGCCGTGGCGGGTCGCCCGCTCGAAGGCGGCCGCGACGCGGAACAGCGTGCGCTCCTCGAAGGAGCCGGCGATGATCTGCAGGCCGATGGGCAGGCCGTCGCTCCAGCCGCACGGCAGCGAGATCCCGGGCAGCCCTGCGATGTTCACCGGCAGCGTGAACACGTCGTTCAGGTACATCGACAGCGGGTCGTTCGTCTTCGCGCCGAGCGGGAACGCCACCGTCGGCGAGGTCGGGGTCACGAGCGCGTCGACCCGCTCGAAGACGGCGTCGAACTCGCGCTTGATGATCGTGCGGACCTTCTGGGCCTTCACGTAGTACGCGTCGTAGTAGCCGGCCGACAGCGCGTAGGTCCCGAGGATCATCCGCCGCTTCACCTCCGGCCCGAAGCCCGCGCCGCGCGTCAGGCGGTACGTCTCGACGAGGTCACGGCCCTGGACGCGGAGCCCGTACCGCACACCGTCGTACCGGGCGAGGTTCGCCGAGGCCTCCGACGGCTGCACGATGTAGTAGGTGGCAAGACCCTTGTCGGTGTTCGGCAGCGACACGTCGACGAGCTCGGCGCCCTGCCGCTCGTACTCGCGGAGCGCGTCGCGCACCGCACGCTCGACCGCGCCGTCCATGCCCTCGATGAAGAACTCGCGCGGGACGCCGAGCCGCATGCCGCGCACCCCCGCGTCGAGCTCACGGCGGAGGTCTTCGACCGGTCGCGGCATCGTCGTCGCGTCGCTCGGATCGGCGCCGAAGAGGGCCTCGCAGACGATCGCCGCGTCCTCGACGCTGTTCGTGAGCGGGCCGACCTGGTCGAGCGACGAGGCGAACGCGACCACGCCGTACCGCGAGACGCGGCCGTACGTCGGCTTCATGCCGACGACGCCGCAAAGGGCTGCCGGCTGGCGGATCGAGCCGCCGGTGTCGGTGCCGAGCGCGAAGACCGCCTGGCCGCTCGCGACCGCGGCCGCGGAGCCGCCCGACGAGCCACCCGGCACACGGGAGGGGTCCCACGGATTGCGGACCGGGCCGAACGCCGAGTTCTCGTTGGAGCTCCCCATCGCGAACTCGTCGAGGTTGGTCTTGCCGAGCATCACGGCGCCCGGGCCGTCGAGCCGCTCGACGACGGTGGCGGAGTACGCGGGGACGTAGCCCTCGAGGATCCGCGACGCCGCCGTCGTCTCGACCCCCGCCGTGCCGATGATGTCCTTGCACGCCCACGGCACGCCGCACAGGAGCGGCGCGTCGCCGGCGCGGAGTCGCGCGTCGGCCGCGCGGGCCTGTGCGCGGGCGCGCTCGGGGACCAGGCGGAGCCAGGCGTTGAGCCGATCCGCGCTCGCCGCCTCGAGGTACGCCTCGGTGAGTTCGACGGACGAGAGCTCGCGCCGCCGCAGCGCCCCAGCCGCCCCGGTGATCGTCCGCGGCAGGTCAGGCATCGGGACGCGCCCCCAGGCTGGCCTGCACGCGGAAGTGATCGCCCTCGCGGTCCGGCGCGTCGGCGAAGACGGCGTCGAGCCCGAGGCTCGGCCTGACGACGTCGTCGCGCATCACGTTCTCGAGCGGCAGCACCGACGCGGTCGGTGCCACCTCGGACGTGTCGACGTCACGGAGCGCGGCGATCGCGTCGAGGACCACCTGCAGCTGGCTCGTGAAGCGGTCCAGCTCCTCGTCGGTGAGCGCGATGCGCGCGAGTCCCGCGACGTGCTCGACGCGGCCGCGATCGATGGCCGGCATATCGTCAGTCTATGGCGCGCGATCCCGACGACACGCGCGATCTCCTGCCCGCGCACTCGGTCGCCCGGCGTGTCGACCGCGAGCTCTTCGTGCTGCTGGGCGGCACCGCGGCGCTGCTGATGCAGATCGCACATCCGCTCGTTGCGGCAGGGGTCGCTGAGCATTCGGACTTCACGCGCGACCCGATCGGCCGGCTTCGCCGCACGCTAGACACGACGCTCGCGGTGGTGTTCGCGACACCGGCGCGTCAGCGCGCGGCCCTCGCGCGCATCGACCGCCGGCACGCCTCGGTCCACGGCATCTCGGCCGGCGGCCGGCCGTACCGGGCCGACGACCCCGAGCTGCTCCTCTGGGTGCAGACAACGCTCGTCCTCACTTCACTGCGGCTGTACGAGCGCGTCCTCGGCCCCCTCGCGCCACGCGACCGGGAGGCGTACTGGCAGGAGACGAAGCCGATCGTGGCCCGGCTCGGCATCCCCGAGCTTCGGCTGCCCCCGACGCTCGCCGATCTCGAGCGCTACGAGCGCGCCGCACTCGCATCGGAGGTGCGGCCGGACAGCGTGAGCGTCACCGTCGGGCGGCGGGTGCTGCGACCGTTCGGCTGGCTCCCGGAGATCGCGTACTGGCCGAACGACGCGATCACATCAGCGCTGCTCCCGGCGCGGCTCCGCGCGCCGTTCGGATTGCGCTATCGGATGCGCGAGCGCGCGCTCTTCGCGCTGGCGATCGCGACCATCCGCGTCATGCGTGTGGCCCTGCCGGAGGCCGTGACGATCGTCCCGCAGGCACGCCGCTTCGAGGCACGGACCGGCCGACCCGCCGTAGGACCGCCACCGCGCGCCGCGCCGCGCGCGAAGCCTACCCTCTGACCTCATGCCGCAGCCCACGCGCGATCGACCGTGGCTCCCGAAGGGGTACATCTCACGCGCGCCGAGGGGCATGCTCGCCTGGGAGGACGCTGAGCGGATCCTCCGGCTCGGCCGCTACTTCTGGATCGCGACGACCGACGCCGACAGCGCGCCGCACCTCGTGCAGCAGTGGGCCGCGTGGGTCGACGGGGCGTTGTACTTCGAGGGCAGCGAGCGCACCCGCTGGGCGCGCAACCTCGCGCGCGACCCGCGCGTCGGCTTCGGGACGCAGACCGGTACCCGCGCCGTGATGGCGGAGGGCATCGTGGATCTCGTTCGCGGCGTCGACGCCGCGCTCGCCGGGCGGATCGCGGCGCGCTACGCGGCGAAGTACGGACCGACGTTCGGCTACCGTCCTCGGGCCGAGTCGTACGTGAGGGGCCACGCCTTCCGAGCGCGGGCAACGAAGCTCATCGCGTTCGACGTGAAGCGCTTCAACACTTCGGCGACGCGCTTCACGTTCTCGCTCTGACGGGGCTGGTGCCGGGTCTACGCCTCGAGCGGTGAGCCGCCCGGGTCGAGCGACACGAAGTACGAGTCGCACGCCATGTCGATGAGCTCGGTCGTGAGCTGCGCCGGGCGGCCGAGGAACCGCGCGGTGTCGGTGAGCTGCTCGAGGATGTCGCGCGGATGGCACGACCGGAGGCCGAGGTTCTTGCGCCGGTAGTGCGCGAGGATCTGCGACATCGCCTCGGCCCGGTACTCGATGTTCTTGTGGACGCACATCCGGCGGAAGATCTCCTCGTACTGGGCGACCGTGGGCGCCTCGATGCCGATCTTGTACCGGATGCGCCGCAGGAACGCCTCGTCGACGAGGTCGGCGGGGTCCAGGTTCGTCGAGAACACGATGAGCATGTCGAACGGGATCTCGATCTTCTTCCCGGTGTGCAGGGTGAGGTAGTCCACGCGCTTCTCGAGCGGCACGATCCACCGGTTCAGCAGGTCCTTCGGCGATACGCGCTGGCGGCCGAAGTCGTCGACCATGAAGATGCCGCCGTTGGCCTTCATCTGGAACGGGGCCTCGTAGAACTTCGACGTCTCGTCGTAGATGAGGTCCAGCGTCTCCAGCGTGAGCTCGCCGCCGGTCATCACGATCGGACGCTTGCTCACGACCCAGCGATGGTCGAAGCGCAGCCGGTCGGCCACGGTCGGATCGAGCGCGACGCGGTGGTAGACCTGGTCGAAGACCTTGATCACCTGCTGGTCGATCTCGACCGCGTACGGCAGGACGACCTCGCCGCGGAGCAGCGAGACGAGGACCTCGGCGATCGTCGTCTTCCCATTGCCGGGCGGCCCGAACAGGAAGATCGACTTGCCCGAGTTGATGGCCGGCCCGAGCTGGCCGAGCGTCTCGCGAGGGATGACCATGTGCGAGAACGCGCGCGCGAGCTCGTCCTGGGTGACCGAGATGTTCGTGATGGTCTGCCGCTGGACCGCTTGCACGTAGGTGTTGAGCGGCACCGGCGCCTTGCCGACGTACTGGCTGCGCGCGAGCGCCTCCTGGGCCTTCTCGGAGCCGCGGTCGACGATCACGAACTGGTAGCTCGCCGAAGAGAGCCCTGAGCCGCCGCGGATCTCGACCAGCCGCTCGTTCTTGAGGAAGTCCATGATCCGGTCGGTCACGTTCGTGATCGGCAGCCCGAGCGCCGATGCGATCTCGGCCATCGTCATCTGGCCGCGCAGGTACAGCGTCTTCAGGGCGAGGTCGCCGAGGAAGCCGATCGTGAGCCCGGTCTGCTCGAGCGACTGGGGCTCGGGCGGGAGCGGGACCTCGGGGACGGACAGGGCGGCGCCGTTGCCGCTTGGCTGCGGCATCGCGACGCCCGGCCGGGTCGCCGGCTGGTACATGGCTAGCGCTTCCCCATCCCGCCCGACTAACGGGCTGAGTCGGCGACCAGCGCTTCGAAGCCGGCTTCGTCCACCACTTTGACACCGAGTTGCTTCGCCCGATCGAGCTTGGAGCCGGCCCCGGGGCCCGCAACGAGGAGATCGGTCTTCGCGCTGACGGCCGAGCCGGCCTTCGCGCCGAGCGAGCGGACGAGCGCTTCGGCGTCTTCCCGGCTGCGGCGCTCGAGGGTTCCGGTGAAGACGATCGTCTTTCCGGCGAACGGTCCCGCCGCCGCGACCTCGAGCGGCGGGGGCAGGATGGGCCGGACGCCCGCTTTCACCAGCTTGTCGAGGAGCGCCTGCTCCGCCGGGTCGGCGAAGTGCTCGCGGATGCCCTCGGCGACCTTCGCGCCCACGCCGTCGATCGCCTCGAGATCCTCCGGCGTCGCCGCCCGCAGGAGCGAGAAGACGTCGGCGAGGCTCGCGTCGCCCGCGAGCTTCCCGGCCGCCCAGCGCGCGAGGTCGTCGGCCGTGCTCTCGCCGACCTGGCGGATGCCGAGGGCGTTGAGGATCCGGCCGAGCGGGCGCTCCTTCGCGTTCTGGATCCGCTCGTGGATGTTCGTGGCGCTCTTCTCGGCGAAGCGGTCGAGGGTCAGGAGGTCCTCCTTCTTCAGGAAGAAGAGGTCGGGCGGATCGTTCACGAGGCCGCGCGCGCGGAGCTGCTCGATGAGCGCTCCGCCCACGCCTTCGATGTCGAAGCCGCCCCGCGAAACGAAGTGGCCGATCCGCTGTCCCGATTTCGCCGGACAGACCGGGTTCGCGCACCGATAGGCCACCTCGCCCTCGCGGTGCTCGATCGGCTGATCGCAGACCGGGCAGCGCTCCGGCATCTCGAACTCGGCGTACTCCTGGTCTTTGTCGCGCGCTCCCGTCTAGACGCGGACGACCTCGGGGATGACATCGCCGGCGCGCTGGATCACGACCCGGTCGCCGACCCGCACGTCGAGCCGGTGGACCTCGTCGAGGTTGTGGAGCGTCGCGCGGCGCACGACCGTCCCGCCGACGAGCACCGGCGCGAGCCAGGCGACGGGCGTCAGCACGCCGGTCCGGCCGACGTACACCTTGATGTCCTCCACGCTCGTCGTCGCCTGTTCGGCCGGGAACTTGAAGGCGATCGCCCAGCGGGGGCTGCGCGCGACGTAGCCCAGCCGCTCCTGATCGGCGACGCGGTCGACCTTCACCACGACCCCGTCGGTGCCGTAGTCGAGGTCATGGCGTTTCTCGGCCCACTCCGCGATGAACGCCAGGACCGCATCGATGTCCGCCGCCTCGCGCGTGTGCGGGTTGGTGCGCAGGCCGAGCTCGCGCAGGCGAGCGAGGAGCGCGTGCTGCGAATCGACCTCGAGCCCGGCGGCGCTGTACACCCACATCGCGAGGTTCCGTTTCGCCGTCTGCTTCGGATCGAGCTGGCGGACGGCGCCCGCAGCGGCGTTGCGCGGATTGGCGAACGGCGGCTCGTCGCGCTCGACGCGTTCGCGATTCGTCGCCTCGAACGCGGCCGTTGGCAGGTACACCTCGCCGCGAACGTCGACGCGGCCGGGCATCTTCTCCCGGAACGCGAGCGGGATCGACTTGATCGTTCGGAGGTTCGCGGTGACGTCCTCGCCGGTCAGCCCATCCCCGCGGGTCGCGCCCTGCTGGAAGCGCCCATCCACGTACGCGAGGTCGATCGCGAGCCCGTCGATCTTCAGCTCGCAGACGTAGCCGATGTCGTCACGCCCGAGCGCCTTGCGGACGCGTTGGTCGAACGCCCGGATCTCGCTCTCGTCGAACGCGTTGCCGAGCGACAGCATCGGATGCGCATGGCGGACGGCCGCGAAGCGCGTCGAGGGCGCGACGCCGACGCGCTGGGTGGGCGACTCGGGGGTGACGAGCTCGGGGTGCGCGGTCTCCAGCCCTTCGAGCTCGCGCATGAGGGCGTCGTACGCGGCGTCATCCAGCTTCGGCGCGTCGAGGATGTAGTACTCGTAGTTCGCTTTCTCGATCCGCTCGCGAAGCTCGGCGACGCGCTTCTGGGCGGCTGGCACGGCCACGGAGCGATTGTCGCAAACGTCAGCGGCCGGGCTTGAACACCATGTCCCAGAGCGCGAAGAGGAGGACGACCAGGACCACGCCGTAGCCGAGCAGCCACCGGCCAAGCGCGTCGCGCGCCGCCTGCACATCCGGCGCGGGGCCCGAGACGACACGCTCCAGCCGGATCGCGCTCCGGCTCAGGTACACGGCGCCGATGAGGAACGCGACGGCGAATGCGCCGAGCGCAAGCAGCACCCAGAGCTGCGTGAAGTCGCCGGATCCCTCAGCGAAGACGAGCCACACGCCGGTCACCAAGACCACGGCGACCGCGGGCGTGAAGACGCGCAGACCGACGTACGACAGCGTCCGAGCGAACTCGCCGAGGAGGGCGACGTTGCCGCTCCGGCGGGCACGACCGCCGATGATGCTCAGCATCACTCCGCCGCCGACCCAGATGACGGCGCCGGTGATGTGCGCGAAATGGAGCCAGGGTTCGAGGCTCATCGGTCAGTGCCTCCGGTTCGGAAATGGCGCATCCGCACGACACGTGCTCGCGATGCTCGCGGCGGGAGCCGAACGTCCGTGCCGCCACCCGACAAGGGCCGAACGGCTACGAGTGCTCGATCCAGTAGACCGCACCGAACACGGCCGCCGCGGCGGTCACTTGAAGGGCGAGCACCGCCATCGTCGGCCGCGGCGCCCGTGGCAGCCAGGTGAGCGCGAAGTACGCCATGACCACCAGCTGGATCGGCATGAGCAGCTGGAACAGATGTGCCTCCGTGCCTTCGTCGGCCTCGCGTCCAAGGCCATAGAGAGCGACGTGGCGGAACCCGAGGATGAGCAGGAGGATCGGGATCGCGATCGGCACCCAGGCGCTCCACTGCTTCAAGGGCGATGGCTCCTGCACCGTCTTGATCATCCCCGAAATGCTACCCGCCGACCCGGACGCGATCCGTCGCCTCTACCGGGACGTCCTCGACTCATCCGCCCGACTCCGACGATCGCGGGCCTGATCGGCTTGCCATATCAATCTCGCAGTCTGATGCTTCGACATATGCGAACCACGATCCGGCTTGACGAGCGCCTCGCACGTGAGCTGAAGGAATATGCGGCTCGCAAGGGCCGAACGGTCACCGCCGTGATCGAGGACGCCCTTCGCCAGCTCCTCGCGCGAGGCGAAGCTCAAAAGAGCCAGCGGCCGTACCGGCCGATCACCTTCAAGGGTCGCGTCAGGCCCGGCGTCGATCTCGACGACAGCGCTGGCCTGCTCGACCTGATGGAAGAGTCGACGGCTCCTCGCCGACGTTAACGTCCTCGTCTACGCGCACGCCGAGGACGGCCGCTCGCCAACGTGGAGTATGGCGATCGGCTCCGTGACATGGTCGAGTCGGAGACGGCGTACGGGATGTCCGAGCTCGTGCTGAGCGGCTTCGTGCGCGTCATCACGAATCGGCGCGTATTCGATCCGCCAATGCCTACTGAGCGCGCGCTCGCGGCGGCCGAATCGATCCGTTCACGGCCGAACTGTGTGCTGGTCGCTCCGGCGCCACGCCACTGGGAGATCTTCGCCCGCCTTTGCCGCGAGACGAATGCCAAAGGAAACCTGGTCCCCGACGCGTACCTGGCGGCGCTCGCCATCGAGTCGGGCAGCGAATGGGTCACGACCGATCGCGCCGCGAGCCCTGGACGCGGCCCTCTCTACTTGTGGATCTTGATGTTGCCTCTGTGGAGCGTTTGCTCCCCTGAGCTGTAGCCGTCGCTCAGGGTGATCCCGTAGGTGTCGCTCGTGCCGGGCTCACCCATGTCGACGAGGTCGATGCGGAAGAAGTACGCGCCCGATCCGTCGATCGTCGCGGTGCCGAAGATCGTCGCCGTTCCCGCCGTGCCGTCGCACACCAATGCGAGCAGCTCGATCGAGTTCACACTTCGCGCGGCGACGGGTCCGTGGTCCTGGTACGTTTGCTGGCCCTGGACCGTCGCGCCGGTGACCCGCGCGGCCCCGCCGAACGTCGCCTCGTCGCCGTTGCTTGCGACGATCGCGCCACCCACCGTGACGGTGACGTCGCAGGCGCTCACCGGGACGATCCACGTCTTCGTGGCATCGGCGAACGGCTCGGGCGGGACGGTGGTCGCATCCTGCGTTCCGTTGAGGTTCGTGTCGGCGAAGGCATGGATCGTGTTCGTCCCTGGGAGCGATGCGCTGAAGCAGAACTGGGCCTGCCCGCTCGCGTTCGTCACCACGGACGCTCCCGTGGGGCTCGCGCTCGTGGCCGTGGCGTTCCCGACCGAGAAGATCACGGTCGCGCCGGGCACGACGTTGCCATAGACGTCTCGCGCGGCTGCGGTGACGCAGTGCGTGAAGTTGACCACGTTGGTCGCGGTCGCCGGCGTGAGCGTGAGCGTCGCCGGCGGCCCGGGCGTCCAGGTCTTCGTCGCGACCGCGCCTGGCTCACCCGCGTCCTGTGCGCCGTTGTCGTTCGTGTCAGCGAACGCGTTGATCGTGTCCAGGCCCGCGACCGTCCCGGTGTAGGTGAAGGTCGCGCTGCCGCTGGCGTTCGTGACGGCCGAGCCGCTCGTGGGGTTCTTGCCCGTGACCGTGAAGCGCGCGGTCGCCCCTGAGACCGGCTGCGCCCCGAAGTCGGTGACGGTGGCGGTGACGGTGTGCGGATTCCCGACCTCGTTGGTATCCGTTGCGGGGGCGAGCGTCAGCGTGTACGGAGCGCCGACGGTGATGAGCTTGGTGACGAACGCGTCGGAGCTGCCGTTGGCCGTCGTGTCGTATGCGCCCGGCGTCGTCGGGAAATCCGAGGCGTTGGCCAAGCCGGTCACATACGCCGCGCCGCTGGCGTCGAGCGCGATGGCCTGGCCCC
>DASWCU010000119.1:0-35048 GCA_036389935.1 Candidatus Limnocylindria bacterium | reverse complement strand
CGCGCGTCTCGGCCGAGCTCCAGCACCTGAAGACGAGCGCGACGGTGCTCGAGGTGACGAGCGCATGCACCGTGCGCGTCACCATCAGCGGCGGCGTCGGGACCCTCGCCCCGTTCACCGGCCGCGCGGTCGTCCTGCGCGCAACGAGCGCGACCACCTTCGGGAGCGCGAGTCAGGGCGACCTCGCGGCGATCGGTCGCTTCGGCTTGAGGCCCGGCGATGCGTTCACGCTCTCGTTCGACAGCCGCGCCTTCCCCGACGGCTCGTACCCGCTGAACTTCATGAATCGGTAGGCGCCGGCGCGAGCGGCGCGGCCCCGACGATCCGCCCACTCGCCCCGCACCCGCTCTTCGTTGAGCACGACCTCGCCGGCATCGAGATAGACGAAGCGGATCGTCATCGGGCGACCGTCGGCGCCGCGTCAGGTCCCACGCTCACCCAGGAGGTCATGCCGCGGGCTCGGTATGCCCGGCCATGAGCAGGCCGAGGCGTTCCTCGGTCGCCTCGGCCGCGGACAGCGTGGCGACGATCCGGCCCTCGAACATCACCGCGATCCGGTCGGAGAGCGCGCGGATCTCGTCGAGCTCGCTCGAGACGAGGAGGACGGCGCAGCCCCGGGCGCGCTGCTCGAGCAGTCGCTCGCCGACGTATTCCGTCGCCGCGATGTCGAGGCCGCGTGTCGGCTGGTTGACGACGATGAGCTTCGGCTGCTCCGACAGCTCTCGGCCGAGAACGACCTTCTGCTGGTTCCCGCCCGAGAGGTTGCCGACGATCGCCTTCGCGTTCGGCGGTCGCACGTCGAACTCGTTCGCCAGACGCGCGCCATCACGCTGGATCGCGTCGTCGTCCAGGATCCCGTACCGCGCGTACGGGGGCCGGTCCTGCCGGCCGAGGATGAAGTTGTCGGCCACCGTGAAGGCGAGCACGAGCCCCGCGGCGCGGCGATCCTCCGGCACGTAGGAGACGCCGCGGGCGCGGGTGCGTTTCGGATCGTCGTGCGCGATGTCCGCACCGCCGATCGTGACGGACCCGCCCGTCGGCTCGCGGAGCCCGAGGATGCACTCCGCGAGCTCGCTCTGGCCGTTCCCGCCGACCCCGGCGATCCCGAGGATCTCGCCGGGGTGCACCGTCAGATCGACCCCGCGGAGCGCCTCGGCACCGCGATCGCTCCTCGCGCGGAGCGCACGGACCTCGAGGGCCGGCCCGACCCGCTTGTCCGGTGGGATGGGCGTGCGGGCCTCGAGCGTGCGCAGGTCGCGACCGACCATGAGCCGCGCGATCTGCGACGCGGTGACGCCCTTCGTCACCAGCTCGCCGGCATTCCGTCCGGCCCGAAGGACGGTGATCCGGTCGGTGACGGCGAACACCTCGCGAAGCTTGTGCGTGATGAAGATCACCGTCTTCCCCTCGTCGCGCAGCGTCCGCACGATCCCGAAGAGCTCGTCGACCTCCTGCGGCGTGAGGACGGCCGTGGGCTCATCGAAGATGAGGAGCTCGCTTCCGCGGTACAGCACCTTGAGGATCTCGACGCGCTGCTGCAGGCCGAGCGGAATGTCCTCGACGCGCGCGTTCGGGTCGACCGTGATGCCGAAGCGTTCCTCGAGCGCACCGACCCGGGCCGCGAGCGGACCGTCACGCAGGAGCAGGCCCCCGCGCTCGTCGCCGAGCACGACGTTCTCCGCGACGGTGAGCGGCGGGATCAGCATGAAGTGCTGGTGGATCATCCCGATGCCGCGCGCGATCGCGTCGCGCGGGGAATGGATCCCGGCGTCGGAGCCACGGAGCCGGATCGTGCCGGCGTCCGGCCGATACAGCCCGTACAGGATGTTCATGAGCGTGGACTTGCCGGCGCCGTTCTCGCCGATGAGCGCGTGGATCTCCTGCTCCTGGACGACGAGATCGACGCCGTGGAGCGCGGTGAGCTCGCCGAAGCGCTTGATGATGCCGTGCATCTCGACGAGCGTGTCGGCCGTCGGCGCCGCGGGCAGGGTGGGGCGGTCGCCGACGATCACGCCGGGCCCTCCGCCGCGTAGGGGATCCCGTCCGCCGCCGGCGCGCGGGACCGGCCGACGAAGCCCGCGACGGCGAGGATCGTCAGGACGTAGGGCAGGGTGCCCAGGAGCTGGACGGGAACGGCCGTGCCCCCGATCGTCGCGCCCTGCAGGGACGTGGAGAGCGCGTTGCCGTACCCGAAGACCAGGCTCGCCACCAGCGCGCCGACGGGCGCCCAGCGGCCGAAGATCATCGCCGCGAGGCCGATGAAGCCGCGTCCACCGGTCATCCCATCGGTGAACGAGTGCGCGACGGCGAGCGAGAGGTACGCGCCGCCGAGCGCGGCCAGCGCGCCGCTGGCGAGGACCGCGGCGTAGCGGATGCGGCGCACGTCGATCCCGACGGTCTCCGCGGCGCGGGGATGCTCGCCGACCGCGCGCCAGCGCAGCCCGAGCACGCTGCGGAAGAGGAAGAGCTGCAGGCCGACCACCAGCACGAGACCGAGCCACACGATGCTGTTCTGCCCGGCGATCGCGTCCCCGACGTACGGCACGGCCACGAGGAAGCCGAGCTCGATGTCGGGCACCCCGGGAAGGTTCGCGGGTGTGCCCGTCGTGCCGTACAGCTGGAAGTCCAGGTAGCTGGTGAGCCCGAGCGCGAGGATGTTCAGGGCCATGCCGGAGACGATCTGATCGCTCCGCAGCGTGATGGAAGCGTACGCGTGCAGGCCGGCGAGGGCGGTCCCCGATCCGAGGGCGACCGCGAGGGCGACGGCGACGCTGCCGCTGCGATCGGCCGCGAGCACGCCGAAGAACGCACCGACCAGCATCGAGCCCTCGAGCGCGATGTTCACCACGCCGCTGCGCTCGCTCATCACCCCGCCGAGCGCGGCGAGCGCGATCGGCGTCGCCAAGCGAAGCGTGGCCGCCAACACGCCGGCCCCGATCAGCATCTCCGTCGTCACGCGATCGCCTCCACCGGACGATGCCCGCGGGGGCGCACGAGCGCGCCGACGACCGTCTCCGCCGCGATGACGAACAGGACGAACGCCTGGACGATCGACACGAGGTGTGAGGAGATCCCGGCGTTCGCCTGCATGATCGCGCCGCCGTGGACGAACGCGCCGAACAGCACCGCGGCGAGCACGATCCCGACCGGCGAGTTCTTGCCGAGCAGCGCCACCGCGATCGCGTCGAACCCGTAGCTCGAGGAGAAGCCGTCGTACACGCGGCCGAAGAGGCCACTGACCTCGATCATCCCGCCGAGCCCGGCGAAGCCGCCGGCGATCGCCATGACGATGACCATCCGGCTGGCCGGATCGATGCCCGCCTGGGCGGCCGCGCGTGCCCCGAGCCCGACCGCCCGCAGCTCGTAGCCCAGCGACGTCCGCCAGAGCAGGAACCAGAAGAACACCACCGCCAGGGCCGCGAGGAAGATGCCCGCGTGCAGCCGGCTGAACGGCACGAGCTCGTTCGGGAGGATGACCGGGAGCCGTGCGCCCGCCCCGATCGGCGTCGAGGCCGGCGTGCCGAGTGCGTTCTCCGCGGTGAACGGGCCGTTCTGGAGCAGCCAGTGCATCACGAAGACGACCGTGTAGTTGAGCATGATCGTCGTGATGACCTCGTTCACGCCGCGCAGCGCCTTCAGCAGCCCGACGATGGCGCCGTAGAATGCTCCACCGCCCATCCCGAAGGCGACGACGATCGGCAGCAGCAGGATCGCCGGGAGCGTCGCGAACCAGGCTCCGGCCCACCCCGCGGCGAGCGCGCCCGCGAGGAGCTGGCCCTGGGCGCCGATGTTGAAGAGACCGGTGCGGAACGCGATCGCGACCGACAGCCCGGTGAGCGTGAGCGGGATCGAGGACACGATGGTCTCGGTGATGTCGTAGGGCGAGCCGAAGGCGCCCTCGACGAGCGCGCGATACGCCGCGACGGGGTCCTTGCCCGTCGCGGCGACGAAGATGCCGCCGAGGACGAGCGCGATGAGGACCGAGAGCACCGGGATGGCGGGGCCGGCGGCCCACTGGAAGGTGGGCTGGCGGACCGACGGGGCCGGACCCGCTGGGCCCGGCCCCGTTGCCGTCTGGTGGGCGGTCACCGCCTCACCGTTGGATCACTTGACCTGGACGGTGTCCTTCGGCGTGACCTTGCCTGATTTGATGTCCGCGAGCGCCGCCTCAGCGGCCTTCTGGGCGTCGGCGGGAACGACCTTGTCGAGCTTCCCGAAGCCGACGCCGTCGTTCGCCGCGCTGAAGAAGTTGTCGCCCGACTTGAACGTGCCGAGCCGGACGGCGCGGACCGTGTCGAGCACCGCCTTGTCAACCCTCTTCAGCGCGCTCGTGATGATCGTGCCGGGCGCGACGTCGCTCTGGTCCGCGTCCACGCCGATCGCGTACTTGCCCTTCTCCTTGGCCGCGGCGATGTAGCCGAGCCCGCTGCCGCCGGCGACCTGGAACAGGACGTCGCAGCCCTGGCTGATGTGGTTGAGCCCGACCTCCTTGCCCTTCTGCTGGTCGACGAAGTCGTTGCTGTAGCCGTTCAGGATCTTCGTCGCCGGGCTCGTCGTCTTCACCGCGTCCTGGTAGCCCGCGATGTACCGATCGACCGGCGGGATCGGTATGCCGCCCATCGAGCAGACCGTGTTGTTCGTCGCGGCCCCGACCTTGTTCTTCGCCATGAACGCGGCGACGACGCCGACGATGTAGCCGGCCTCCTGCTCCTTGAAGAACAGGTTCGCGACGTTCGGTAGGTTCTCGGTCTTGCTCGCGTCGTCCTGCGGGGCGCCGTCGATGATCGCGAACTTCACGTTCGGGAACTGCTTCGCGACCTTCCAGGTGGCGTTCTGCATCAGGAAGCCGACCGCGATGACGAGGTCGTACTTGTCCTGGGCGAACTTCGTGAGGTTCGGGACGTAGTCGGCCTGCTGTTTCGACTCGATGACCGAGGTCTGTACGGCCAGCTGCGCTTCGGCATCGAGCCTGCCCTTGTTCGCGAGCGAGTTGAAGCTCTTGTCGTTCAGCCCGCCGACGTCCGTGACGAGGCCGATCTTCGGAGCCTGTCCGGTCACCCCGGACGCCGATGCGCTGGCGCTCGGTGCGGTGGTCCCGCCGCCCCCACATGCGGCGGCGACGCTGGCGGCGATGACGCAGAAGGCGATGAGACGCTTCATAGGCGGGAGACCCTCCCTGCGGTTCGCGCGGCGAGACGCGACCGCGCCGCATGATACGCGGGTGGACGGGCAGACCACGCTCGCGGTCGTGCGCATCGTCGTTGCGCTCATCGGGGCGAGCGTCGTCGCCGCGTTCGTCGCGCGCCGGCTCGGGATCCCCGACGCGATCGCGTTCGTCGTGGTCGGATTCCTCGCCAATTTCGCGTTCCCGGCGCTGCCGCTCGCGATCACGCCCGAGCTCGTGCTCGCGGTCCTGCTCCCCGGGCTCGTCTTCGAGGCCGCGTACCGGCTCCACTACGAGGACCTGCGCCGTTCGTACCTCTCGATCACGTTCCTCGCGATCCCGGGAGTGATCCTCTCGGCCGCGATCGTGGCGGCCGTGCTCGTGATGACCACCGGCCTTCGCCCGGAGCTCGCGTTCGTCGTGGGCGCGATGGTCTCGGCGACCGATCCGGCGGCGGTCGTGTCGACGTTCTCGCGGCTCGGCGCGCCTCGCCGGCTGGTCGCGATCGTGGACGCCGAGAGTCTCCTGAACGACGGCACCGGCCTGGCCATCTTCGCGATCGCTGTGGCCGCCGTCGCCGGCGGCATCGGGTTCCTCGAAGGCGGAACGACGTTCGTGCTGACGATCGTGCTGAGCACGCTGATCGGCGTGGTCGTCGGGGCGGCCGCCGCCCTCGCGATCGTTCGGCTGCGCGATCACCAGCTGCAGGTGAGCGTCTCGCTGCTCGCCGCCTACGGCGCGTATCTCCTCGCCGACGGACTGCACTTCTCGGGGGTGATCGCCAGCGTGCTCGCCGGCATCCTGCTCGGCAACCTCGGCCGGCGTATCGGTCTCCGGACCAGCACCGAGCGCGCCATGGACGAGGTCTGGGAGTTCCTCGCGTTCGTGCTGACCGCGCTGATCTTCTTGCTCGTGGGCATCGCGATCGGCCCGGCCGGCGTCCTCGCGGCGTTCGGGCCCGTCGTCTGGGGCACGGTGGCGGTCCTCGTCGCGCGCGCCGTCGTGATCTACGGCTTCTTCGGGGGCGCCCTGCGGCTGCTCCGAGGGCGTCGGGCGGCGCCGAATATCCCCGTCGCCTGGCTGCATCTCATGTTCTGGGCCGGACTTCGGGGCGCCGTCGCGACGGCGGCGGCGCTCGCGTTGCCGGCGAGCTTCCCCGAGCGCGAGCTCCTCCAGCGGATCGCGTTCGGCATCGTCGTCTCGACGCTGCTCATCCAGGGCACGACCGCCGGCTGGGTGGTCCGGCGCACGATCGGCGTGAGCCCCGCGACGGACGACCGGCATGCGAAGGCGGCGGCGACGTAGACCGCGGGTACGTGGGTCCCCGCGGTCCGCGTCTCCGCGCTGCGGCTAGGTCGTGAGCACCTGCTGCACGACGTAGCCGATGAAGACGACGTAGAGGCTGCCGCCGAGCACGAGGGCTGAGAGCGGCAGCGCGTCGTCGCGCGCGCGGACCCGTAGCTGCAGGTAGATGACGGCGCCGGACACGAGCGCGAAGATCGCGGCGATCGTCCCGAACTGACCGAGCTGCCACGGCGTCAGGAGCACGCCGATGGTCACCGGCACCGTCGACTGGAACACCATCGCTCCGGCGACGTTGCCGAGTGCGATCACGTCCTTCCCCTCTCTCGTCCAGATCAGGCTGTTCGCGGCCTCGGGAAGCTCCGTCGCGAGCGGCGCGAGGATCAGCGAAACGAGCAATGTGTTGAAGCCCATCGAGTGCGAGAAGTCCTCGACGAAAGACGCGAAGAACTGGGCGCCCAGAACGATCCCGCCGAACGAGATGATCGTCTGCGCGACGACGAGCCACGCCGGCGGGTGGCGCGGGTCGACGTCCACGCCGAGGCGCCGGAGGTAACCCGCGAAGCTCAGCGTCTCGAAGGCCTCGGCTTCCTCCCGGACCTCTTCGACGTCGGGCGCGCTGCGCTGCGGCGTGCGCAGGACGAGGAAGAGGTAGACGAAATACGCGGGCAGGAAGACCCAGCCGACGATCCCCTTGACCTCGCGGAGGGGTGGGACCAGCGCGATCGCGAGCGCGGCGGCGTACATGACGAGGAAGAAGCCGAGGTCCCGGCTCGCGTGATCGCGATCGACGCGGAGGGTGGTCCGGCCCCGTCGGGTGCGGAGGATGAACGCCGTCACGCCGATCAGCAGCATGACCAGCGTCCCGAGCATGAACGGCGCGCCGAGGATCGCGCCTACGCCGACCTCGTCCGCATCGGGGCTGTTCGTGAAGAGGATCGCGACGATCGGGATCATCGTCTCGGGGGTCGCCGTGCCGAGCGCGGCGAGGATGCTCCCGGTCGCGCCCTCCGACAGCCTGAGGATCCGGCCGAGCCACTCGACGCCGTCGGTGAACAGCTCGGCCCCGACCAGGATCAGCGCGAACGCGAGCACGAGCATGAGCGCGTCGAGCGGGCCCACCGGTCAGTCGATCGCGGTGCCGATGGTCTCCGCCTCGATCGCCGTGGGCTTACCGCGTCCGCGCGCCCGGACCGCGCGGACCACCGGCACGAGCAGGAGGGTGACCGCGAGGACGATGAGCGTCGCCGAGAGCGGGCTGCCGACGAAGATGAGCGGGCTGCCGCCGCTGGCGATGAGGCTCTGGCGGAACGTCCGCTCCGTGGAGTCGCCGAGCACGACGGCCACCACCAGCGGCGCGAGCGGGTATTTCGTCTTGCGGAGCCAGTAGCCGATGAGGCCGAACACGATCGTGATGAAAACGTCGAGCATGTTGTTGTTCAGGGAGTACGACCCGATGATCGAGATGAGCACGATGAAGGGCGTGAGGATCGCGTACGGGATGCGCATGATCGATGCGAGCAATGGGACCGCCGCGAGGCAGATCAGGAACGTGACGAGGTGGCCCAGGTAGATGCTCGCGATCAGTCCCCACACGAAGTCGTGGTGCTCGACGAACAGGAGCGGCCCCGGGGTGAGGCCCCAGATGAACAGACCGGCCATGATGACCGCCGAGGTGGGGGATCCGGGCACGCCCAGCGCGATCATCGGAACGAGCGACCCCACCGCCGCGGCGTCCGCGGCCGCCTGCGGCGCCATGATCCCGGAGATCTCGCCTTTGCCGAAGTTCTCCTTGTTCTTCGAGTACGAGCGCGCGAGGCCATAGCCGAGGAACGAGCCCGCCGTCGCCCCGTGCCCCGGCAACGTGCCGAACCAGAACCCGATGAGCGCGGTCGAGATGACGAGCCAGATGCGCTTTCGGAGCTCACCGATCGTCTCGACGATGTCCGAGAAGCCGACCTTCGCCGAGAGGCGCTCGACGAAGCCGACGCCGGATTCCTCCGCTGAAGCGATGATCTCACCGATCCCGAACAGCCCGATCGTGACCGGGACGAAGCCGACGCCCGAGAGCAGGCCGATCTGGCCGAAGGTCAGGCGCGGCTGTCCCGTGATCGTGTCGAAACCGATCGCGGCGAGGAGCAGCCCGAAGCCGATCATCATCACCGCCTTCGCCGGGGACTCGGCACCGAGCCCGATGAGCGTCGCGAAGGACATGATGAAGACGGCGAAGAGCTCGGGTGGGCCGAACGACAGCGCGAAATCGGCGATGGCCCGTGCGAAGAACGTGAATAGGATCGTCGCGAAGAACGCGCCGACGAACGACGCGAAGAACGACGACGCCAGCGCGACCCCGGGTTTGCCTTTGCGCTTCGCGAGCGGGAACCCGTCGAACAGCAGGACGACGGACCACGGCTCGCCGGGAATGTTGAACAGGATCGACGTGACGACGCCGCCGAAGAGCGCGCCCCAGTAGACGCCCGCGAGCAGGATCACCGCGCTCGTCGGGCTGGTGCGCGCGATGATGACCGTGATCGGCAGGAGGATCGCGACCGCGCTCGTCCCGCCGAGCCCGGGCAGGACGCCCACGACCAGGCCGAGGACGATGCCGACCACGAGCATGAGGATGTTGAACGGCTGCAGCGCCGTCGCGAAGCCCCCCGCGAGGTCGCCGACGACGTTGAAGAATTCCACGGTTCAGAAGGGGAGGATGCCCGCGGAGTAGAGGAAGCTCTTGGGCAACAGCACCCGGAAGCCGAGCTCGAAGGTGGCGAAGATCGCGGCCGGCATGGCGACGGCGATGAGGACGACCCAGATCCATCGGTAGTGCCCGATCCAGCGCGCGAACAGGCCCATGTACAGGGCGGTCACCACGTAGAAGCCGAGCCAGGGGATCGCCGCGGCGGCGACGAGCATCGGGACGATGAGCTTCATCGCGGCCAGGAACGCCGAGCGATCCTCGAACGCGGCCGTGCCTGGCGTCGGCGTCAGCCACGCGCGGTAACCGATGTACGCCGCGCACAGGAAGACGAGCGTCGCCGACCAGAACGGGTAGAAGCCCGCGCCGATGCCGCCCGGCTGCGCACCGGTCCGGTCGACGAGCGCGCCCGCGCGCGAGTCCGCCATCGCGACGGCGGCCACGAACATGAACGCGGCCGCCGTCGCGACCTGGTACGGCCTCAAGTCGCTATTGGACCCAGTTGAACTGCTTTGCGATGTCCTCGTGGAGCTTCTGGTAGTCGGCGACGAGCTTCTGGAACTCCGCACCCGAGCGGAAGTCGGGCTTCAGCTCGTTGTCGGTCATGAACTTCTTCCAATCGTCCGACTCGTACACCTTCTTGAACACGTCGACCCAGAACGCCTGCTGCCCGGCGGAGAGGCCCGGGGCGGCCATGATCGAGCGGACGATGAAGTAGTCGTCGATCGCGAGGCCCTGCGATTTGCACGTCGCGAGGTCCTTGAACGTGCCGGCGGTCGGGCTGCTCGGCTCGAAGGTGCAGAGCGGACGCAGCTTGCGGGGTGAGCCCGAGTAGAGGCCCTTGCCCTCGCTCGGATTGTTCACGGTCGCGACGACACCGCCCTGGTGCCCGGCGAGCGCCGCAGCCACGGTGCCGCCTCCGGACTGCGGGACGTACTTGAACGGCTTCGTGCTCGCGAGCACCTGGATCCGGTCGAACAGGGCCTCGTCCTCCTGCTTCGAGCCGGTGCCGGCGACGACGAGCGAATCGGCCTTGGCGGCGGTGACGAAGTCCTGCGCCGTCTTCCACGGGCTGTCCTCGTTCACCCAGAGGTAGAAGGGGTCGAGCGCGAGGTTCGCGATCGGCGTGAAGTCCGTCGACTTGTACGGGAGCTTCTGCACGATGAGCGTCGTGAAGAACGAGTTGAGGGTGATCATGATCTCGCTCGGATCACCCTTCTTGTCGAAGACGTACTGGAAGGCGACGGCGCCCGACCCGCCCTCCTTGTTCACCGGCGTGACCGGCTGGGGAGAGAGCTTGTTCTTGTCGATGATCGCCTGCATGGCGCGGGCGTAGATGTCCGAACCACCCCCGGGTGCCGTGCTGATGATGAATTCGACGGGCTTCGTCGGCGCGACAAGCGCGACGGACGTCGCCGTCCCGCCCGATGCGCTGGGCGCCGTCGTGCCCCCGCCGCCGCAGGCCCCCGCGAGCAGGACCGTGACCGCCGCGATCGTGAGTGAGCGCGCTGCCGCGTTCCGCATGTACCCTCTGACCTCCCGCGCGTCGTGAGCCCCGTCGGCTACGTCTGCTGTCTCATACCGAGACCCGGGATGCCGGGTTCGCTGGTCAGACCAGAGCGGTCAGACCGGCGGGCGGCATCGTAGGCTGGGCGGCAGGCGACGTGCAACAGGACGGTCGACCGATGGACCGGCGTCCCGGCGGGTGAGGGGTGTCAGAATGCGTGAGGTGGTCAAGGAGCTGACGCGACCGGCTCTCCGCCGGGGGGCCGCCCCCGAGACGGCCTGGGCCTTCTTCAACGGCGGTTACGTCCCGCTCGCCGAGGCCAAGGTCAGCGTCCTGAGCCACGCCTTCAACTACGGCACCGGCGTCTTCGAGGGGATCCGCGCCTACTGGAACGCCGAGGCGGAGCAGCTGTACGGCCTCCACCTCATCGAGCACTTCCAGCGCCTCCACCGGTCCGCCCGGATCATGAAGATCGAGCTCGAGCGCTCGCCGGAGCAGCTGCGCGACATCACCGTCGAGCTCCTGCGGAGGTGCGGGTACCGGGAGGACGCCTACGTGCGGCCGATCGCGTACAAGAGCAGCGAGCTGATCGGGGTCCGGCTCCACGACCTCGAATCGGGCTTCACGGTGTTCGCCGTGCCGTTCGGCACGTACATCGACATCGACCACGGCATCAGCTGCGGCATCTCGTCGTGGCGGCGGATCGACGACAACGCGATCCCGGCCCGCGCCAAGATCACCGGGTCGTACGTGAACGCGGCGTTCGCGAAGACGGAGGCCCAGGACGCGGGCTTCGACGAGGCGATCGTGCTCACGCACGACGGGCACGTCTCCGAGGGCAGCGCCGAGAACCTGTTCATGGTGCGCGGCGGCGTGCTCATCACGCCGCCGAACAGCGACAACATCCTCGAGGGCATCGTCCGCGCGAGCGTCATGCGCATCGCGACCGACGAGGGCATCCCGCTCGACGTCCGCCAGATCGATCGGACCGAGCTCTACGTCTGCGACGAGCTCTTCCTCTGCGGCACGGGCGCGCAGATCTCCCCGGTCACCTCGGTCGACCATCGCCCCGTGGGCGACGGCCAGATCGGTCCGGTGACGAAGCGGATCAGCGCGATCTACTTCGATGCCGTGCACGGCAAGGGCAAGCGCTACCGGGAGTGGCTGACGCCGATCTACCGCTGAGCTGAGCGCCATCCGCGCCTCAGCCCGGGAGGGTCAGCGGGCGTTCCCGGTCTTTGTCTTTCGGCTCTTCGGGGCCTTCGGCTTCGCCGCCACCTTCGCACCCGGCTTGGCGCTCGCCCGCTGCTTCTGCCTGGCGATGCGCTCGCGGTCGGCGAGCGCCTGCCGGACGGTCTTGAACTGCGACAGTCCGGTGCGGCGGTCCTGGGCGATCTCCTGCTGCATCTTGGGGCTGCGCGCGACCTTCCGCGCTCGGCTCGCGTCCTTCGCGCTCGTATCCACGAGCTGCACGAGCTTGCGGATCGTCTTCAGCGGCATCGTTCCCTCCTCTCGATGGCCTATCGGCGCAGGTCCGTCGCCAGCCCGCGGAAGTCCGATCCGATCACGACGATGATGTCGGCGTCGCTCGTTTCGCCCGACGCGTCGCGGATCGGGAGGTTCCCGAGCTGCTGGCTCAGCCGGTCGGCGGTGTAGCCCTTCGAGCGGTCGCGGACGATGACCGCGGACCGGCCGGCCGGGCCGGTCGTGACGTCGCGGATGCCGAAGGCGCGGGCCTCGAGCCGGTCGGCGACGTCCTTGGCGGTGCCGTTCTTCGCGCCGGCGGAACGGACCTCGATCCGCGCGCCCTCCTGCCGGATCCGTGGGTCGTAGAAGAGCTCGGCCACGAGGTTGGCGATCTTCGCCTCGTCGGGGATGAGGTAGTACCCGAGGCCGTTGTTCGACTCGTGCAGCTCGCAATGCGCCGAGTCACCGCCGCACGGAAGCAGCACCTCGCTGGTGATGCCGTCCGCCCCGATGCCGCTCCCGAACGAGGCGAGCGGCAGAACGTTCCCCGGGTCGAAGTTCGTCTCGACCGCCGTCCCGACGGTGTCCATGATCCCCGGCACGCGGCCGAGCATCCCATCCTGGGCGATTCGGGCCCGCACCGCGGCGATGACCTCCTGCTGCCGGCGGGCGCGGCTGAAGTCGTTGCTGTCATGGCGCGAGCGCGCGTAGCGGAGCGCCTGCTGCCCGTCCATCAGCTGCGGGCCGGCGAGGATCGCGAGGCGTTCGATCCCGTAGTCGGCGGTCGGGTATTCCTCGTCCCGGATGGGCCGTTTGACGTCGACCAGGACCCCGCCCACCGAATCGACGATCTTCGTGAACGCATTGAAGTCGATGAGCGCGTAGCTGTTGATCTTGAGGTCGAGGAGTCCCTCCACCGCCCGCTTCGACAGGTCGGCGCCGCCGTACGAATAGGCGGCGTTGATCTTGTCCTCGCCGTGGCCCGGGATGGTCACGAGCGTGTCGCGCGGGATCGAGAGCATCGCGACGCTGCGGTTCAGTGGATCGAGCGACAGCACGATGATCGTGTCGGTGTTCTCCGTGTCGGGGCTGACCGCGCTGCGCCGGTCGATCCCGAGGACGAGGACGTTGAGCCGGTCGCGTCCGCTCCACGAGGGGACCGGATCCGCGGTCCCGCCAGCCGAGGCGGCCGCGGCGGCGCGCGATACCGGGGCGAACACCTGCGCGGCCACGCCGGCCCAGGCGTTGGCCCCGCGATACACCGTGCCATAGGCGGCGATGAGGCCTATCGACACGAGCGCGAGGGTCACGTGATCGGCGGCGTCCTTCGGGCGGAGCGTCAGCCTCCGCCGGAAGCCACCCGCGAACGCGTCGCCCACGGTGAGGAGGTGGTACGCGAGCAGGCCGCCGAGCAGAGCGATCGTGAAGAGCTGCGCGTGCCGGATGACGAGCCCGGTGAGCGGATCGAAGCTGAGCGCGAAGAGGCCGATCAGCGCCAGTGCGAGCACCGGCACGAGGAACATGACGGTGCCCCTGATCCACCGGTCCTGATACACCTGCCCGAGTCCGGGCAGGAGACCCGAGAGGATGGCCGCCAGTCCCGCGGAGCTCGTCTGGTCCGCTGAGCGTCGCAGGCGTATCGTCCGCGGCCCGCTCAAGGGACCCCTAGCGTATAGCGGGTGGAGCGCGTCGCGCCGGTCGACACCGCGACCCTCCGCGGCGCCCGCGCCGTCGGGATCGTGTGCGCCGCGGCGTTCCTCGCGCCGGTCGTGCTCGCGCTCATCTTCCCGGCGGCGTTCCTGTTCGCCCCATACCACCCCGCCTACCAGCGCATGTTGTCTGCCATCCTTCTGGCGTTCGCGCTGGGGCTGTCGCTCGCGCTCCGCGATCCGGTCCGGAACGCCGGTGTCTACGCGGTCATCGGCCTGGCCAGCGGGTTCCTCGCCGGGGCGATCGCGTACACGCTGCTCGTCGATCCGGCGGACCCGCTGCACTGGATCGTCCAGGTCCCGCTCCTCGGCTTCATCGCGCTCGCGCTCGTCGTGACCTATACGCGTCTCCGGCGCCCGCACCCGGTCATCGTCCGGATCGTCGTCGTCGCGGTCGTGCTGTTCCCGATCCTCCTTTACGCGTACGACGCCGCCCTCCGGGCGTTCGTCCCGCGCTGAACGAGGCCGGTCGGTGAGCGCGATCGTCTCCGTCCGCGACCTGCGCAAGCGCTACGGAGACATCGAGGCCGTCCGCGGGATCTCGTTCGACGTGGAGGCCGGCGAGATCTTCGGGCTCCTCGGGCCGAACGGGGCGGGGAAGACGACGACGGTGGAGATCCTCGAGGGGCTCCGGCGTGCCGATGGCGGCAGGGCGACCGTCGCGGGGATCGACGTGTCGCGCGATCCGGAGGGGGCGAAGGCGCGCGTCGGCGTGCAGCTCCAGCAGAGCGCGTTCCCCGAGCATCTCACCGCACGGGAGGTCATCGAGCTCTTCGCGATCTGTTACGGCGTGCGGGCCGATGCGGTGCGGCTGCTGCGCGAGGTCGACCTCGCCGATCGCGCCGGCCAGCGCCAGGAGCAGCTATCCGGAGGGCAGCGGCAGCGCCTCTCCGTCGCGACGGCGCTCGTGAACCGGCCCCGTGTGCTCTTCCTCGATGAGCCGACCACCGGTCTCGACCCGCAGGCGCGGCGCAATCTCTGGGAGCTGGTGCGGCGCATCCGGACCGCCGGCACGACCGTGTTCCTCACGACCCACTACATGGACGAGGCGGAGGTGCTCTGCGATCGCGTGGCGATCATGGATCACGGCCTGATCGTCGCGATGGAGCGGCCGCGCGCGCTGATCGCGGAGCTGCTCGCCGGCGGGTTCACGAAGCCCGTCGTCCAGCAGCAGGCGAATCTCGAGGACGTGTTCCTCCAGCTCACCGGGCACGCGCTGCGCGAGGACCAATGAGCCAGACGCTCCGGCTGGCGGCGATGCTGTTCCGGGCGTACCTGCGCGATCGCAGCGCCCTCTTCTTTTCCCTCGTCGTCCCGCTGATGCTGATGGTGATCTTCGGCAACCTGAACCTGGGCGAGTTCGGCCGCGTGAGCATGGCCGTCGACGACCAGGCGAAGAACGCCGCGAGCGAGCAGTTCGTCTCCACGCTGGGGCGGATCGAGACGCTCGATCTTCGACGCACCGGCAGCGACGAGGCGCTCCGCCAGCTCAGACGGACCGAGCTCGACATGCTCGTGGTCATCCCCGAAGGCTTCGCGCTCGCGCCGGCCCGGCCGGGTCAGGCGGTGCCCACGATCACGGTCTACGGTGACGACGCACGGCCGCAGCAGGTCTCGGTCGGCGGATCGATCCTGAACGAGGTCATCACCCGGACGTCCTTCGCCGTCGCCGGCGGCGCGCCGGTCGTGGCGGTAAGGGACGAGTCGGTGCAGGGCGTGCGCCTCCGCTACGTCGACTTCCTCGTGCCCGGGATCCTCGGCGTGAACGTGATGCAGCTCGCGGTGTTCTCGGTCGCGATCGCCCTGGCCTCGGATAAGCGTCGCGGCGTGCTGCGCCGGATCATGGCGACGCCGCTGCGTCCTGCCCGGTACCTCGCCGCCCAGGTCGTGACGCGGCTCGTCCTCGCGACGCTGCAGGTGCTCATCCTCATCGGCGTCGCCATCGTCCTGTTCAACGTCAGGATCGTCGGTGGCGTGCTGCCGCTGCTCGGCGTCGCGCTGCTCGGCTCGCTCCTGTTCCTGACGATCGGTTTCGCCCTCGCCGGGTGGGCCAAGACCGAGGATCAGATCCCGGCGATCGCGCAGCTCATCACACTGCCCCAGTTCTTCTTCTCGGGGGTGTTCTTCTCGAAGAACGCCGCGCCGGCGCTGGTCCGCCCCCTGACGAACCTCCTGCCGCTCACGTTCCTGAACGACGCGCTGCGTGAGATCTCGGTCCAGGGCGCCTCCCTCTTCGACGTGCGCGGCCAGATCCTGGGACTGCTCGCGTGGATCGTGGTCGGGTTCGTCCTCGCCGTGCGGCTCTTCCGCTTCGAGCGCTTCTAGAGCGCCGCGTGCACGGCGTGATGGACGTGCGCCCGGAACCGGCCCCACGCGTTCCAGTTCCCGATCCCCGGTGCCGCGTCGTCGCGGATCGCCGCGAGCGTGTCGGCGACGCGGGGCAGCTCGGAGGGCGCGACCTCGATGTAGCGCTCGATCCGCTCGTGCTCGTCGAGCGGCCGCACGGGCGCGCCGACCGCGTCCTCCAGAAGGAACGCGAAGGTGTGGAACACGGGCGGGCCGGCGGGCTCGTGCGCGTAGGTCAGGGCCGCCAGGAATCGACGGACCTCGGGCGTCAGCCCGGTCTCCTCGCGCGTCTCGCGAACGAGCGCGTCGAGGACCGGCTCATCAGGGTCGATGCCGCCGGTCGGCAGGCGGAACGCGCCGCGCGGGTAGAAGGTCTTGATCGAGAGGAGGACCTTCCGGGTCGGTCGCCGCACGACCATGCAGACCTCCGCGAAGCGGCTCGGATCGCCGACCGGGTCGAAGCCGATGTCATCGAGCACGATGGCGCGCCTGATCGGCTCGCCGAAGCGCAGGGCAAGCGCGCGGAGCTCATCGCTCATCGCGGGCGCCAGCGGTCGCGGCCGCGCGACGAAGGGGCCGCGGTACATCAGGCCCGATCGTACTTGCGGAGCACATCGTCGAGCGCCTCGCGCAGGACCACCGCCTCCTTCTTCTTCAGCCGCTCGGCGAGCGTCCGCAGCCGTCCGAGCTGCGCGGCGGCGTAATACGAGGAGCGGAGGACCATGTTCTCGCCCGGCGTGAGGCTGACCGAATCGCCGCCCTGCTCCTTCGCGGCGTAGATGGCGAGGTCCGCCTTGCGGACGAGCTCGTCGGCGTTCTTCGCGTCGCGCGGGTAGTTCGCGACGCCGATGCTGGCCGTGCAGCGCCGCTCGGCGACGGCCTTCCGGAGCGCGTCGCCGATCTCGGCGCGCAGCTTCTCCGCCCGAAGGAACGCCTGCTCGAGCGGGACACCCGGCAGGACCGCCGCGAACTCATCGCCGCCGGTCCGGCCGGCGGTCCAGCCCTCGGCCGCGGCGGCGCGGGCCAACGTCGTCGTGACCGCGCCGATCGCGCGGTCGCCGGCGGGCTTCCCGACCTCGGTGTTCAGGGCGAGGATGCTGTCGAGGTCGATCGCGAGGAGCGACACGGTGGCGTCCTTCTCCACCGCGGTCCGGGCCGCGCGGGCCAACGCCGGGCCGTCGATCAGCGCCGCCCCTGATGGCGCCTGCCGCTTTGCCATGATACGCACCTCCATCGGAATCTATATATCGGTTAGCCGGTATATGTGTCAAGCGCGAAGGTTGCCCGAGCTCCGCCTCCGGGTCGCGGGTGCACGGTGGCCGGTTGGAGAGACGGAGCCGGCCGCCCCGAGCGGCCCCGGTAGACTGGTCGCCACAAGGCGCTCGAGGGGCCATCGACCCCGAGCCGCCGCAAGAACGCGGTCCCGCGACGAACGGGCCCGTCAGTAGAAGCGGCCGGATCCGCTCCGTTAGCGGCGGGAACGAGTGCGGCGCCCGGCGGACCGGGCCGCCGAACCCGGGTGGTACCGCGGTCCCGACCGACCGTCCCGTGAGGGACGGTCGTGCTGTGTCCGGAGGGATGCGTGGTCACCGAAAAGACGCGCTTCGCGGCGGTCGGGTCGGGCGTGGACCTGCCCGAGCTCGAGCACGAGGTGCTGGGGCTCTGGGAGCGCGAAGGGACGTTCGAGGGCCTTCGCGAGCGGAACCGCGGGCACGAACGCTACTCGTTCATCGACGGGCCGATCACCGCGAACGTCGAGGCGATGGGCATCCACCACGCGTGGGCCCGCACGTACAAGGACCTCTACCAGCGCTACAAGGCGATGTGCGGCTACGACCAGCGGTACCAGAACGGGTTCGACTGCCAGGGCCTCTGGGTCGAGGTGCAGGTCGAACGCGAGCTGAACCTGAACAGCAAGCGCGACATCGAGTCGTACGGCATCGACCGCTTCTCCGAGGCGTGCCGCGCGCGCGTCGATCGCTCGGCGGCGGTGATCACGAAGCAGTCCATCCGCCTGGGCCAGTGGATGGACTGGGCCAACTCCTACTTCACCTACGACGACAACAACATCTCGCACATCTGGAACGTGCTGAAGGTCTGCCACGAGCGCGGCTGGCTGTACCGGGGTCACCGCTCGATGCCCTGGTGCGCGCGGTGCGGCACCGCCATCTCGCAGCACGAGATGATCGACAGCTATCGGGAGATGACGCACACCAGCGTCTACGTCCGCTTCCCGATCGAGGGCCGTCCGGGCGAGGCGTTCCTCGTCTGGACGACGACGCCGTGGACGCTCGCGGCGAACGTGGCCCTCGCCGTGCGGCCCGACCTCGATTACGCGCGCGTCCGCGTGCGCGGCGCCGATGGCGCCGACGAGGTGCTGATCCTGTCGCGGGGGACGTTCGGCTCGGCGTTGCGGGAGGACGCCGAGCTGCTCGAGACGGTGAAGGGCCGCGATCTCGTGGGTCTGCGCTTCGGCGGACCGTTCGACGAGCTGCCGGCGGTCGCGGCCGCGAAGGACGCGCATCGGGTCATCGCCTGGGACGAGGTCGGCGAGGCCGAAGGCACCGGGATCGTCCACATCGCGCCCGGATGCGGCGCCGAGGACTTCGCGCTGTCGAAGACCGAGGGCCTGCCGGTGCTCATCCCGATCGACGAGACGGCCCGCTACGTGAAGGGCTACGGGTGGCTCGAGGGGAAGGAGGCGCGAGATGTCGCCCACGAGATCGCGGACGATCTCGCCAAGCGCGGGCGGCTCTTCCGCGCCGAGCCGTACACCCACCGCTACCCGGACTGCTGGCGCTGCCACGAGGAGCTCGTCTTCCGCGTCGACGACGAGTGGTTCATCTCGATGGACGAGCTGCGGCCGAAGCTGATGGATGCCGCCCGCGAGGTGACCTGGGTCCCGCCCCACGCCGGCGCGCGGATGCAGAACTGGCTGCAGAACATGGGCGACTGGAACATCAGCCGGAAGCGCTACTGGGGGCTGCCGCTTCCGTTCTACACGTGCGCGAACGGTCACTTCTTCGTCCTCGGGAGCGAGGAGGAGCTGCGCGAGCGCGCGGTCGACGGGTTGGGGCAGCTACGCGAGCTCCATCGGCCGTGGATCGATCGCGTCAGCGTCGCGTGTCCAGAGTGCGGCGCGGCGAGCACGCGGGACAAGGAGGTCGGTGACTGCTGGCTCGACGCCGGGATCGTGCCGTTCTCGACGCTCGATTGGCTGCGCGACCGGGCGGGCTGGGCGAAATGGTTCCCCGCCGACTACGTCGTCGAGATGGTCGAGCAGGTGCGGCTGTGGTTCTACTCGCAGCTGTTCTTCAGCGTGGTGCTCACCGGGAAGGCCCCGTACCGCACGGTCGAGGCGTTCGAGCGCGTCCTTGCCGCGCCGGGTGAGGAGTTCCACAAGACCGGCTCGAACCTGCTGGACCTCGCCGAGGCCTGCGAGCAGGTGGGCGCGGACGTCATCCGCTGGTTCTACGCGCGGCAGGAGATCCAGGAGAACGTCTACTGGGGCTCGGCGCCGACGGACGACATCAAGCGGCGGCTGCTCACGCTGTGGAACACGTATTCGTTCTTCGTCACCTACGCGAACCTCGACGCCTTCGATCCCGACGCGGCGCCGGTCCCCGACCGGGACCGGCCGCTCATCGATCGCTGGCTCCTGTCGACGCTCGCGCGGCTCGTGCGCGACTGCCGCGCGGCGCTCGATCGCTACGACTCGCAAACAGCGGCGCTGCGGCTCGAGGCATTCTGGGAGGACCTCTCCACGTGGTACGTGCGCCGCAACCGGCGCCGGTTCTGGCAGGCGGCCTCGCCCGCCGATTCCCTGGCCGCGTACCAGACCCTGTACGAGGCGCTCACGACCCTCGCCCGGCTCTTCGCGCCGATGATGCCGTTCCTCGCCGAGTCGATGCACCGCAACCTCGTGCGCGGTGCCCGCCGTTCGGCGCTGCCGTCCGTGCACCACGAGTCGTACCCCGAGGCCGACCCGGCGCGGATCGACGATCGCCTCGAGCGGCAGATGCGGATCGCCATGCGCGTCGTCGCGCTCGGCCGCGCCGCGCGGGCGTCCGCCCGGACGAAGACGCGCACGCCGCTGCCGGGCCTGATCGCGGTCGTCCACGACGACGCCGATCGGGCGCTGCTCGACGATCCGGAGATCACGGCGATCGTGGCCGAGGAGCTGAACGTGAAGCTCGTCGAGGTGCGTGCGAGCGCCGAGGGCCTCGCGACGCGCGTGGTGAAGCCGGATCTCAAGGTGCTCGGGCCGAAGCTCGGCAAGGATCTGCCACGCGCCCGCGCCGCGCTGCAGGCCGGCGCGACGTTCAACGCCGACGGCACGGTCAGCGCCGGTGGGTTCACCTTCGCCGCGGCCGAGGTGCTCGTCGAGGAGCGCGCCGCCGAGGGCTACGCGGTCGCGTCGGATCCCGGCGTCACGGTGGCGCTCGACACGACGCTCACGCCCGACCTCGAGGCCGAGGGGCTGGCCCGCGAGCTCGTTCGCCGCGTGAACGACCTTCGGAAGGACGCCGGGTTCGCGATCGCCGATCGGATCACGCTCCGCTACGCGGGGGACATCGCACCGACCATCGAGCGTTTCGCCGACCTCGTGCGCACAGAGACGCTCGCGACGGAATTGGTCCCCGGGCTCGCCGGGCGCGGCCAGGCCTGGCGCGGCGAGCTGAACGCCGTCGGCGCGGAGCTGGAGCTGGAAAAGGCGTGACAGTGGCGGGGGGACGGATCGTCGCCGTGGGCCACGTCGGCATCATGGCTCGCGACCTCGGCGCGCTCGCGCGCTTCTACCGCGACACGCTCGGACTGCGGCAGGTGCTCCTCATCCCGGGCACGGTCGCGATCTACGAGGTCGGCACCACGGATCTGTTCCTCGTGCCCGGGGACCCGATCAAGGTCGAGTTCGATCTCGCCGCGGACGACGTCGACGCACTCCGTGCGCGTCTGGCCGCAGCGGGCGTGGCATGTGAAGAGGCGCGGGACGACAAGGTGAGCGGCCACCGCGGCTTCGCGTTCACCGACCCCGAGGGGAACCGCGTGCGCGTGGTGAACGCGCACCAACCGGGTCGCCGCTAGGGAAGCGCGGCACCTCGGCTCAAAACTTCTTTTTCGGCTTCGAGCTGCGCGGGCTTCGCGCGCTGCTCGCTCTTGGATCCGGCCTCGTCGCCGTTCAGCCGACCGGCCGAGCGGGGCCCCGAACCACGTCGGTAGACCGTTCTGTCAACATGTCGATCGGTGGCAAGACCCGTCCACTCGTGCGCGTGCCTCAGGGTGCGTACGAGTCGCTTCGCACGATGTCGCGCGAGTCCGGACGACCGATGAGCGAACTCGTCGCCGATGGGATCGAGCGGCTGCGCCGTGAACGGTTCATCGCCGAAGCGAACGCGGAATACCACCGGGCGGGATCCGATCCCGAGCAGGCGATCTGGGACGGGACCCTGGCCGATGGCCTGGAAAGGGGCCCGAGACAGTGGCCGACGGGACAGCGCGGCGCGGGGAAGTCTGGCGGGTCGACTTCGATCCGGTCCGTGGCCACGAGCAAGGCCGCCAGCGGCCCGCGGTCGTCGTCTCCCCGAACGCGTTCACCGCGGGCCCGGCCGCGCTCCTCGTCGTCTGCCCGGTAGCGACGAGGGAGCGGAGGATCCGTTTCCATGTGCGGATCGAGCCGCCGGAAGGCGGGCTCCGCGCCGACAGCTTCGTGCTCTGCGACCAGCTCCGCACCGTCTCGACCGTTCGACTGATCTCCCGGCTCGGGGCCGTCGCGGCCCCCTCGCTTGCGGCCATCGACGACCGCCTGCGGATCCTCCTCGATCTCTGACGGCGCGATCGCCGGCCGGCCGCGATGCCGGCGCTCGGTCGCGCGGGTCGCCACCACGGTCAGCGGTTCCGGAGATGTGCGTCGGATCAGAGCAGGGCTGAACGGAGCGCCGCCGCGACGAAGCGCGGCGCGCGCCTGCCAGCCGGGCCGGTGAGGGCGGTCCGCCAGGTGGGGTAGGCGAGCAGGGCATGAGCCAGCGCGATCGCCTCCGGGGTCCGCGCCCGGAGCTCATGTCGGCGGGCGAGGCCCTCCATCGTGCGGGTGATGAGCGACAGCCGAACCCGGTCCAGGGTCCGGAGGATCTCGGCGACCTCGCGGGGGACGCCGCCGCTCGTGAGCGCCTCGAGCGTCGCGTTCTCCTGCCGGTAGGTCCGCTCATGGAGCGCGACGAGCTCGGTGAGGATCGCCTCCGGCGACTCCCCCCGCGGGTGCCAACGCTCCACGCGCCGGACGATCGTGTCGGCCCGCCGGCGCAGCGTCGCCTCAACGAGCTGCTGCTTGGAGGGCGCATGCAGGTAGACGGTCCGCACCGCGACGCGAGCGCGCCGGGCGACGTCGCTCACCCGGAGATCGCCGTAGCCCCGTGCCGCGACCTCGCGCAGCGTCGCCGCCTCGATCGCCGCGGCGGTGCGATCGCGGCCGCGCGCCCGTTCCCGCTGCACGTAGGTCCGCATATTGGCTACATATTAACTGTAGCGAAATCGCTCGACCCGGCGGTCCGGCGATGCTAGCCTGACTGCGATGGCGGCGCCGCTCGCATTCGTCTTCCCCGGTCAGGGCTCACAGCGGGTGGGCATGGGCCGCGACGTCGCCGAGGTCTCGGCCCACGCGCGCGCCATCTTCGACGAGGCCGACCGGATCCTCGGGTACAAGCTGAGCGAGATCTGCTTCAACGGTCCGGCCGAGCGGCTCGACGACACGCGCGTCGCGCAGCCGGCCATCCTCACGACGAGCGTCGCGCTCCTCGAGGCGCTCGCCGAGTCGGCCTCGAGCGTGATCGGACGGATCACCGAGGGCCGCGAGCCGCGTGGCGTCGCCGCCCTGCCCGACGATCTGCGGCCCCAGTTCGTCGCCGGACATTCCCTCGGTGAGTTCAGCGCGCTGGTCGCGGGTGGCGTCCTGACCTTCGCGGACGCGCTCCGGCTGGTCGCCGAGCGCGGCCGGCTCGCCGCGACGAAGGGTGCGCGAGGCGCGATGGCCGCCGTCGTCGGCATGTCGGCCCAGGACGTCGATCGGGTCATCGCGGACACCGTGCCGGCCGGCAGGGCGGTCGTGGCGAACGACAACGGGCCCGCGCAGGTGACGATCGCCGGCGACACCGAGGCCGTGGCGAAGCTCAGCGTCGCCCTCGCGAAGCTCGGCGCGCGGAAGGTCATCCCTCTGCGCATCTCCGGACCGTTCCACTTCCCGGCCATGGGCGCGATCGGGGCGGACCTCGCGGCGTTCATGCGGTCGGTCCAGTTCCGCGACCCGGTCGTGCCGGTCGTCGCGAACACGAGCGGGGCGCCGCATCCAGGCGCCTCCCTCATCCCCGACGCCCTCGTACGACACCTGTCGCAGCGGGTCGAGTGGCTGAAGTCGGTCCGCTTCATGGCCGAGCGTGGCGCCTCGACGTTCGTGGAGATCGGCGCCGGCCAGGTGGTGAACGGGCTGGTCCGCCGGATCGCGGACGTTCGGCTCGTGAACATCTCGGATCCGCCGTCGATCGGTGATGCGCTCGCCGCGCTGCGGAGGGTGAGGGAAGCTCGTTGACCCGGCGGATCGTGGTCACCGGCCTCGGCTGCGTGACCCCGATCGGTGGCGACGTGGCGAGTACCTGGGATTCGATGCTCCACGGCCGCGGCGGGATCGCGCGCATCGCGCGCTTCGATCCGGCGCCTTACGAATCGCAGATGGCGGGCGAGGTCAAGGACTTCGACCCGACGAAGTACATGGATCGGAAGGACGCCCGGCACACCGACCGGTTCGCGCAGCTCGCCGTCGCGGCGGCCTCACAGGCGATGACCGACGGGTCGCTCGACGTGACGAAGGATCCGGAGCGGATCGGCGTCGCGATCGCGACCGGGGTCGGCGGGCTCGAGACGCTCGTCGAGCAGGTCCTGCTCATGGAGAAACGCGGACCCGGCCGGCTCTCGCCGTTCCTCGTGCCGATGCTCATGGCGAACGCGGGATCGGCGCAGATCTCGATGCAGTTCGGCCTCAAGGGGCCGAACGTCACGCACGTATCGGCGTGCGCCTCGAGCGCGCACGCGATCGGGGAATCGGGCTCGATGATCGAGCGCGGCCAGGCCGACGTGATGGTCGTCGGCGGCGCGGAGGCCGCCGTGCTGCCGCTCGCGATCGGCGCGTTCTCCACGATGCACGCCATGAGCCGGCGCAACGACGATCCCGCGCACGCGTCGCGTCCCTTCGACAAGGATCGCGACGGCTTCTGCCTGAGCGAGGGGTCGGCGGTCGTCATCCTGGAGGAACGGGAGCACGCCCTCGCCCGCGGCGCGCACCTCTACGGCGAGCTCGTGGGCTATGGCGCGACCGCGGACGCGTACCACATCACCGCACCGTCGCCCGAGGGCGAAGGGAACGCGCGCGCGATGCGCATGGCACTCGACGAGGCCGCGTTGCGCCCGGAGGACATCGAGTACATCAACGCGCACGGCACGTCGACCCAGCCCAACGACCGCGAGGAGACGGCGGCGATCAAGAAGGTCTTCGGCGAACACGCCCGGACCCTCCTCGTGTCGTCGACGAAGTCGATGACCGGCCATCTCCTCGGCGCGGCCGGCGCGCTCGAGGCGATCGCGTGCCTCCTCGCCCTGCGGGATGGATGCATCCCGCCGACCATCAACTACACGACGCCTGACCCGGCGCTGGACCTCGACTACGTGCCGAACACGGCGCGGCAGCGGCGGATCCGCACGGCCCTCTCGAACTCCATGGGCTTCGGCGGTCACAACGCGTCCCTGATCTTCACCGCGGCGTGACCGGCGAGGCGAGGACCGCGCTCGTCACGGGCGCGGGGCGCGGGATCGGGCGCGCCACGGCGATCCGGCTGGCGCGCGACGGCGTTCGGATCGCCGTCAACTTCAAGGGCGACCGCGAGGCCGCCGGGGCAACGAAGCGGCTCGTCGAGGAGGTCGGTACCGCGGCCACGCTGGTGCAGGGCGACGTGTCCGACGACGCCGAGGCCGAGCGGGTGGTGAAGGAGGCGGTCGCGTTCGGGAACGGCCGGCTCGACATCCTGGTGAACAACGCCGGGATCACCCGCGACAACCTGCTCCTGCGGATGTCGGCCGAGGAATGGGATGCGGTACTGGACCTGAACCTCCGCGGCGCGTTCCTCGTCACGAAGGCCGCGATGCGTCCGATGATGAAGCAGCGCGCCGGTCGCATCGTGAGCGTCTCGTCCATCGCCGGGGTGGTCGGCAACGCCGGCCAGGCCAACTACGCGGCGGCGAAGGCGGGGCTCATCGCGTTCACGAAGACGATCGCCCGCGAGATGGCGAGCCGGAACATCACCGCGAACGCGGTGGCGCCCGGATTCGTGCCGACCGACCTCACCCGCGCGCTCCCGCAGCACGTCCAGGACGACCTCCTGCGGCAGATCCCGCTCGCGCGGTTCGGCACAGTGGAGGACGTCGCGAACGCCATCGCGTTCCTCGCCTCGGACGAGGCCGCGTACATCACCGGACAGGTGCTCGTGGTGGACGGAGGCATGGTCACCTAGCGCGCCCCGGATCGTCGATCTACGCGGACGACGCATCGGAGGACGGAACGGCCGGGCGGCTGATCCGCCGCATACGATGACGGCGTGTCCCCACCCCGTATCGCGCTCGTCGTCGCCGTCGCGATCACGGTATTCGGGCTGGATCGACTCACCAAGAACGCGGTCGTGGCGAACATCCCGGTCGACTCGTCGGTCGAGGTGCTCGGCCCTTACGTGCGGATCAGCCACGTGCGCAACACCGGCGCGGCGTTCGGCCTCCTCCCCGAGCGGACCACGCTCCTCTCGGTGCTCTCGGTCTTCGCGGTCGTCGCGATCCTGTACTACTACCGCCGGCTCGCCGCGAGCTCGCCGCTCATCGCGATGACGCTCGGCATGCAGCTCGGCGGGGCGTTCGGCAACCTCGTCGACCGGCTCGGCCAGGGCTACGTCGTCGACTTCGTCGACGTGGGCCTCGTCCCCGGCCCGCGCTTCTGGGCGTTCAACGTCGCCGATTCCTCGATCGTCGTCGGCATCCTCGTTGTGACGGGCCTGCTCTGGTGGGAGGAGCGCTCGAGCGGGCGGCGGCCGGCTCCGGGGTGAGCGGGCTGGCCGAGCGGATCCAGCTGCGCGTCGATGCCGCGGGCCAGCGCGTCGACCGGTTCCTCGCGGAGCGCACGCCCCTCAGCCGGAGCGCGATCCAGCGCCTCGCGCGCGAGGGCCGCGTCAGGGCGAACGGCGCGGCGGTCGAGCCGGCGTACAAGGTGCACGACGGCGAAGAGCTCGTCGTCGAGGTGCCCGAAGCCGCGCCTGCGCTGTCGCTCGCCGGCGAGGACATCCCGGTCGACGTCCTGTATGAGGATGCGGACGTACTTGTCGTGGATAAGCCCGCCGGGCTCGTCGTCCATCCCGCCCACGGGCACTCGAGCGGGACGCTCGTCAACGCCGTCGTCGGCAAGATCACCGCGGACACCGGACGCGACGCGTCCCGCCCCGGGATCGTCCATCGCCTCGACAAGGACACGAGCGGGGTGATGATCGTCGCCAAGAACGACGTGGCCCAGCTCGCCCTCGCGCGGCAGCTGCAGGGCCGGCGCTTCGAGAAGGAGTACCTGGCCCTCGTCTGGGGCGACCCCGGAGCGCAGCCGACCGTCGTCGAGGGGCCGATCAGCCGCGATCCCGCGGACCGGCGGCGGATGGTCGTCCGCGCGGGCGGGCGAGCTTCGGTCACCCGCTTCGCGCGCATCGCGGTGTATGGCTCCGGCCGCGAGCGCCGCTCGCTCCTGCACGTGCGGCCGCTCACCGGACGCACGCATCAGATCCGCGTGCACCTCGCGTTCGCGCGGCTCCCTATCGTTGGAGATCCGGTGTACGGGCGGCGGGGTGCGGTGGCCGACGGCCTCGAGCGGCAGTTCCTCCACGCCTGGCGGCTCGCGGTGAACCTCCCGCATGCCGGCCCGAAGACGTTCACCGCCCCGCTCGCTTCGGATCTCGTCGCGTATCTGCGGTCGCTCGGCGAGCCGGAGGATACGGTGCCGCCGTTCGAGGAAGTGGCGATCGACCGCGCGTGAAGCTCGACGGCCGCGGCCTCCTGGTCATCATCTCCGCCCCGTCGGGCGCCGGGAAGGACACGGTGATCGAGCGGCTGGTCGAGGCGGTGCCGGACGCCGTCGTGTACATCACCGCGACGAGCCGGAAGCCGCGGCCCGGGGAGGTGCACGGGAGGCACTATTTCTTCTACGAGCCGGAGAAGTTCCGCGAGGAGATCGAGGCGGGCAACTTCCTGGAGTGGTCGATGGTCCACGGGGACTTCAAGGGGGTGCGCCGCGACGCGCTCGCGGAGACGCTGGAACGGCACCGCGTGGTCATCGTCAAGCCCGAGCCGCAGGGGATGCGGAAGATCAAGGCGCTCCTGCCCGAGGCGCTGACGGTCTTCATCATGCCGCCCTCGGTCGACTCCCTGCGGCGGCGGCTCGTGACCCGCGGGACCGAGAGTCCCGAGCAGCTCGAGCTCCGCATGCGCAACGCCGAGATCGAAATGGCCGCGGCGCCGGAATACGACCACGTGGTCGTGAACGAGGACGGCAAGATCGAGGACACGGTGCGGCAGATCGCGTCGATCATCGAGAAGGAGGCACAGCGACCGCGCCGGTACGAGCTGTGACCGCCGCCGAGGTCGCCGTCTTCGCGGGTCTGCGCGGCCCGGCGCGGACGTTCACCTATCGGGTGCCCGATGGCCTCGGGCTGCGCGCGGGCCACCTCGTGCGCGTCGGCTTCGGCGCCCGGGCGGTGCAGGGCATCGTCGTCGCGCTCGATCCTCCGCTGCCCGAGGCCGCCCTCCGCGAGATCGACGGGCTCGTCCATCCCCTGCCGCTGCTGTCCGATCGGCAGCTCGCGCTCGGTGCCTGGATGGCGCGGACGTACCGGTGCGGGCTCGCCGATTCGGTGCGGGCGATGCTGCCGCCCGCGCTCGCGGCGAGGGCGCGCAGCGGTCTCCCGAGCGCGCGCGACGGCCGCAGCGAGGCGGTGTACGCGATCACGTCCGCCGGGACCGACGCGCTCGCGACCGCGAACGGCACGCTCGGCGCGCGGCAGCTCGCGACCCTGCGCGCCCTCGCGGCGGGGGCGGTGAGCGGCACCGAGCTGGTGGAGGCGAACGGATCGGCGGAGGCCGCGCGCCGGCTCGTCGTCCGAGGCCTCGCGACGGCGGGCCGGCGAGGCGTGCGGCGGGTGCCGGTGGAGTTCCGGCTCAGCGAGGACGACCTGGTGCGCGACGCGCCGGCGAGCACCGCTCAGGCCGCCGCGCTCGGCGCGATCCTGCCGGCCATCGGCACCGGCCGGGCGTTCCTGCTCCACGGGGTCACCGCGAGCGGGAAGACGGAGGTGTACCTGCGCGCGACCGCGGAGGCCCTGGCCCGCGGTCTCGGTGCGATCGTGCTCGTCCCGGAGATCGCCCTCACGGCCCAGGTCGTCGCGCGGTTCGTCGCGCGGTTCGGCGAGCGCGTGGCGCTGCTGCACAGCGCGCTGTCGGCTGGGGAACGCTACGACGAGTGGCGTCGCGTGCTCGACGGCGTCGCCGACGTGGTCGTCGGCTCGCGCTCGGCGCTCTTCGCGCCGCTCGCCCGGCCCGGACTCATTGTGGTCGATGAGGAGCAGGAGCCGTCCTACAAACAGGAGAGCGCACCGCGCTACCACGCGGTGGACACGGCCCGCGAGCTCGGTCGGCTCACCGGCGCGGCGGTCGTGCTGGGGAGCGCGACACCGCGGATCGTGACATACGCCGCGGCGCGCGCCGGCGAGCTCGCGCTGCTCGAGCTGCCCGACCGGGTGCTCCAGCTCACGCTGCCGAAGACGACCGTCGTCGACCTGCGGCTCGAGCTCAAGGCGAACAACCGCTCCACCCTGTCCGAGCGCCTGCGCCGGGCGCTCCAGCGCACCGTCGCCAACGGCGAGCAGGCGATCCTGTACCTGAACCGGCGCGGCTTCGCCACCGTCGTGCTCTGCCGCGACTGCGGCTACGTGGTGCCGTGCCCCGCGTGCGAGATCCCGTTCGCCCTCCACGCCGACGGTCGCCTCGTCTGCCACCGCTGCGGCCGCGAGCTGCCGCACGCGCCCGCGTCGTGTCCGCGCTGCGGGTCGCCGCGGATCCGCCACCTCGGCGTGGGCACGCAGCGCGTCGTCGACGACGTGCGCGCCGCGGTGCCGCGGGCGCGGGTCATCCGGCTCGACCGCGACGCCGTGCGGGCGAAGGGTGCGCACGCGGCCGCGTACGAGCGCATGCGGAGCGGGAGCGCGCAGGTCATCGTCGGGACCCAGATGGTCGCGAAGGGCTTCGACCTGCCCGGCGTGTCGCTGGTCGGCGTGGTGAACGCGGACACGCAGCTCAACCTCCCGGACTTCACGGCGGCGGAGCGGACGTTCCAGCTCCTCACCCAGGTGCTCGGCCGGTCGGGGCGGGGGAGCGCGGGCGGTGAAGGCATCCTCCAGACGTACCTCCCGGAGCACTACGCGATCCGCGCCGCGGCGGCGCACGACTACGCGGCCTTCGCCGAGGCCGAGCTCGGCGCTCGGCGTCGGTTCGGGTATCCGCCGTACGGACGGCTCGTGCTCCTGCAGACGGCAGCGGCGCGCGAGGAGACGGTCGAGCGACGGGCGCGAGCGCTGGGCGAGGCGCTGCGGACGGCGGCCGGAAGCGATGCCGAGGTGCTCGGCCCGGCGCCGGCGTTCGCCGCGAAGCGCGCCGGGAGCTACCGCGCGCAGCTCGTGCTGCGCGGCGACCGGCCCGACGCCGTCCTGGATCGTGTGCCGGTCGGCCCCGAATGGACGGTCGACGTGGACCCGATGACCCTGCTCGGATAACTTCGTCTTCGTGGACGAGAGCGAAGGCGCGATCGAGGCGACCGAGGGCGAAGAGCGACCGCACGAGCCGCGGGTCCGTGTCGTGAAGGGCACGCCCTGGCGCATCGACCCGAGCCGCCGGGCGCGCTGGTCGACCGACGCGTTCGTCGCGAAGCACGCCGTCGATATCCGCCAGGTGGGCGACCCGGTGCTCCACGCGCCGGCGAAGAAGCCGCGGATGGAACGCAAGGAGCTCGAGTCGCTCGTGCGCCGCATGTTCTCCTCGATGGTGGCCGCGCATGGCGTGGGGATCGCCGCGCAGCAGATCGGCATACCGCTGCGGATCGTCATCATCGACGTCGATGAGGCGGGCATCGTCGCGCTGAACCCCGAGGTCGAGCTCGAGAGCGCCGAGCTCGAGGAGACGAGCGAGGGCTGCCTGTCGGTCCGGGGCCTGTACGGGATGCTCGAGCGCCCGCTCATCGCGCGGATCGTCGCGCACGACATCGCGGGCAAGAAGTTCACGCTCGAGGGCGAGTCCCTCGGCGCCCAGTGCATGCTCCACGAGACCGATCACACGAACGGCGTGCTCTACGTGGACCGCCTGCGCAGCCGCAAGGACCTCTTTCCGGTCGAACCCGATGAGCCCGGCGTCGAGCCACGGTCGATATCGGGTCGCTCTCGGTCGGAGATGGAGCGGGCGACGTCGCGCTAGCCCCGCGCGTGGTGTTCCTGGGGACGCCCGCGTTCGCGGTGCCATCGCTCGACGCGCTCGAGCGTCTCGCCCGGCGGGGCGCGGTCGAGCTCGTGGCGGTCGTGACCCAGCCCGATCGGCCGGCCGACCGCGGTGCGCCGCACGCGCCCGAGGTGAAGCGGCGGGCGCTCGAGCTCTCCCTCCCGGTGCTCCAGCCCGAGCGCCTCGCCGCCGCCGGGCTCGCGGCGGTCCTCGAGGCGCGTCCGGACGCGCTCGTGTGGGCGGCGTACGGGAATCGCATCCCGCGGCGGCTGCTCGAAGCGGTCGGGGATCGCGCGGTCAACGTCCACGCCTCACTGCTGCCGCGCTGGCGCGGTGCGGCGCCGGTCGCGCACGCGATCCTCGCGGGCGACGCGGCGACCGGGATCACGCTCATGGAGGGTACGGCCGCGCTCGATGCCGGGCCGATCCTCGCGCAGGAGCGGATGCCGATCGAGGCGGAGGTGGACACCGGCGAGCTCACCGTGCGCCTCGCGGTACTCGGCGCGGCGCTCCTCGAGCGTGAGCTGCCGCGCTATCTCGCCGGCGAGCTCAGCGGGACCCCACAGGACCCGGCGCTGGTGACGTTCGCTCCGAAGCTGTCGACCGCCGACAGCGAGCTCGACTTCGCGCGGCCCGCCGCGGAGCTCGCGCGCCGGGTGCGAGCGATGACCCCGGAGCCCGGAGCGTGGACCACCTTCCGCGGGCGGCGGCTCGGCGTGAGGCGCGCATCGGTGGTCGGCGGTCGTGGTGTCGAGCACGGCACGTTCGAGCTTCGGGCGGGGGCTCCGTTCGTCGCGGCCGGCGCGGGCTGGCTGCGGCTGGACGAGGTGCGGCCGGCGGGTAAGCGCGCCATGAGCGGCCGCGACTGGGCGCGGGGGCTGCGCGATCTCGGAGCCGACATGCGCCTGCCGTCGTGAGCGGCACGTACGCTTTTCGGATGGACGCGCTCCCCGCCATCACCGACGTGACCGACGCGACACTCGGGGCGTGGCTCGCCGAGCGGGGCGAGCCCGGGTACCGGACGCGTCAGATCCGCCGTCACGCCGCTAAGACGTCGGCCCCGGGGTGGGCCGAGCTCACCGACCTGCCCACGCCGTTGCGCGACGCGCTCGCCGGCGCGTTCCGCTGGTCGAGCGTCGAGCCGGTCGTCGAGCAGGCCAGCGCGGATGGGGAGACCCGAAAGGCGCTGCTGCAGCTGCATGACGGCCATCGGATCGAGAGCGTGCTGATGCCGCATCACGGCGCGCGGAACTCGGTCTGCCTGTCGACGCAGGCGGGCTGCCCGATGGCCTGCGCGTTCTGCGCGACCGGCGAGATGGGCCTCATCCGGAACCTCACCGCGGGCGAGATCGTCGACCAGGTGCGCCATTGGCAGCGCGAGCTGGCGCCGCTCGGCGAGCGCGTCTCCCACGTCGTGTACATGGGGATGGGCGAGCCGTTCAACAACTACCGGGCGACGATCGCGTCCGCCCGCGCGCTCATCGATGCGGAGGCGTTCGGGATCAGCCCGCGACGCATCACGGTCTCGACCTGCGGCGTGGTGCCGAAGATCGACGCACTCGCCGAAGAAGGGTTGCCGATCAACCTCGCCGTCTCGCTCCACGCGGCCGACGACGAGACGCGGTCGGCGATCATGCCCATCAACCGGCGCTGGGGGATCGACGACGTCCTGGCCGCTTCGGCCCGCTACGTGGAGCGGACCAAACGGCGGGTCACGTTCGAATACGTGCTCCTCGGTGGGGTGAACGATTCGGCGGGCACCGCCCGCGCGCTCGCCGGACGGATCGCGCGCGCGGGCCGCACGAGCGACGCGCACGTGAATCTCATCCCCGTGAACGCCGGACCCGGCGGCTTCCGCAGACCTTCGGTCCGGACGATGGAGCGCTTCGCCGCGGTGTTGCGCGAGCACGGTATCGCGGCGACCGTCCGGATCAGCAAGGGACAGGACATCGCCGCCGGTTGCGGCCAGCTGAAGGTGGACGAACGCGGAGGCGCGAAGCTCGCGCCGGCGTAGCCGGAATCCACCGCCGCGCTGAGTGAATAGAAGCCCATGAGCACCGACAGGTGCCCTTTTTCCTGAGAAGATCGGACGACGGTCGCCCATCAGCGACTCGCGGCGAGATCTGCGATCCCGCCGGCGTCCAATCGCTCAGGCCGAAAGCAAACGCCACGACTCAGCCCGCGACACGCTCCAAGAGGCGCACGCCAGCGGGGCGCACCAAGTAACGTCGATTACCACCGAAACGAGTCGCCGGCGAGGAACGCGATCTATTGGGTTGGCCGGAAGACATTGCGGACCATCTTCCGCAACTTCGGGTCGCTAACCTCGGGCACCTCGATCGAGTCGAAGGGCCCGGGCAGCTCGCTCGCTGTCTTTTTGCGCTGTACCTCGGCCCACATTTTGGCGAGGTCGTCCCACGCCGCACGGCTCTCGGGTCCGAGCATCTTGTAGAAGTCGGCACCGTCGAGGCCGGCCCGACCGATCTCGCCCTGCAGATCCTCGATGAAGCCGACGACGAGCAGCTCACGATCGGCTTGACCCTCAGTAGTGAGTAGCACCTCCAACTGCGCGAAGAGGCCTGGAAGACACTCGCCCGCGTTCGACTTGTAGGTCGCGACCACGACTGCGGCCAGCGCGGCTGCTTGCGCGTACGGAGACGGGCTGCCGGTGTCTATGTCCATCCGATCGCTACGCTCCTGCTCCCAGCGGAACTGCAGCTGTGGGCAACGCTCAAGCAGGAGGCGGATCGAAGCGTTGATTGCAGGCAGATCCGGCACGCGCGTCAGTTTACGGACGGCGGCATCAAGCCGAGGTAGCTGTCGTTAGAACTGGTGCCAGCAGTACAAGCAGCGCCTGTCGCACGTTTAGGTTGAGCGGCGGGCATCGAACAATAGGTCAATCCCGCGCCATACCCCCAAGCTAGGCAGGCTGCGCGACGAGGCTCTCCTGGATCCGAGTCACAGCAGCTTCGAGCTCGGGGAGGTTGTAACGCCGTGCGAGGCGCGCCAGGGAGTTGAGCGCATCCTCGTTCTCGATCAGCGGGACCCGCTCCCGCAGAAAGTGCTCGAACACCTCGCTCACCGGAAGCCCGACCTCGCGCGCGGCTTCCTCAAGACTCCGCCCGTTCTGGTAGAGGCGCACGGCATCCTCGAGCCCGAGCGCGCGGAGCCCTGCGCTGAGCGCGGTGCTCGCGGCCTGCTGCTGGGTTGGGAGTTCACGGCGCGCGCGCACCCGCGCGAGCTGTGTCTCCTGGTTCGCCGTCGTGCGAACCACGAGCGGCGCGCGCTGGACTGCCCGTCTGGTTTTCGAGTTCCCTCTGCCCATCACCGTGTCACCTCTTCCTCGCCCTCGCTCATAGGTATTGTGTGATCGCCAGGGTCGCTGCTTGCATCAAGATCGCGCCGGTGATCGGTCCGATCTGCCGCAGCATCGCGAGTGCCTCGTTCTTGGGCAGCCAGCCGGCGTAGACCGCGAGTACCAGGAGTTCGGGGACGCTGACGGCATCGAGTTGCAATTGCAATCGAGCGTAGGCGTGCGGACGCGTGTCATTGATCAGCACCGGCCAGCGCCGCTCGCTGCCGAGCGACAGCACCGCCCGGTCTCCGGGCCCGTAGAGATTCACAGTGATCTGTCGCGGGTCGGTGCGCTGGACCACCCCGCTCGTGCGCAAGGCGTTGAACATCGCCGCCTTTGGTCGCTGGACGGGCGACGCGGCGGAGTTGATCTCCGCTTCGACCGCACTCGGCGCGTGAAGCTCGTGGAACTGCAAGACGTACCCGAGTGCTCCGGCCTGGAACGCCACGTTCCAGAACGAGGTGTCGAGCGCGGCGGGGCCCGAGCGCCCGGTCGTCAGCGATTGTTCTACCATTCTGCATCATTCTGATGCAGTTCTAATCTAACGTCAAGGGCCGGTCGAAGGCGGTCGATGCACCCGCCTCGCGATCGAGCCCGTGGCTGCACACGGGAGGTGGGTCCTAGGCTGCATCGGTGTCCAGTGCCATGAATTCGATCGGGACCTTGAAGACCGCCGCGATCTGTGTGTCGGGTCATGTTCTGTCGACCGACGTGGACAAGGTTGCCCATGTCCCAGACTTCTGCGACACCTGCGGCCATCAGATCCGTACGGCCTGCTGGTCCTGTGGCCGACCGCTCGTTGGTGATCTCTACGGCACCACGCCCTTCGCGCCCGACCCGTACAAGCGGCCGGCGTTCTGCAGGTATTGCTCGGCTCCCCATCCCTGGCACGTGGCCGCCAT